>JAGLXI010000161.1 GCA_023132995.1 Candidatus Zixiibacteriota bacterium
AAGGATTTTCGGGGTGATCCGGCGGCGGCGCTCCTGGAAGTACTGGACCCTGAGCAGAACAACAGCTTTACCGACAACTACCTCGAAGTGGAGTTCGATCTTTCGGACACGCTGTTTCTTACGACCGCCAACACGACGGCGGCGATACCGCCCGCGCTGAAGGATCGAATGGAGATCATCCGCTTGCCCGGTTACCTGGATTTTGAGAAGGCGGCGATAGCCCGTGATTTCCTGATCCCCAAGCTGAAAAGGGAAATGGGGCTCCGTAAAACCAACATTGGGTTCAAAGAAGAGGCCGTTCAGGAGATCATCCGGCACTACACCCGTGAGGCCGGGGTACGCGAGCTGGAGAGGCAGATGAGCAGCATGCTTCGCAAGACAACGGTAAGTCTGGCTGAGGGCAGACGCATTCGGCAACTATCGTATACTAAGGCCAAGGTGCACCGGATGTTGGGCGCGCCCAGGTACGTCGGTACCGACATCAAGCAACACCCGACAGTCGGCTATGCGGTCGGCCTGGCATGGACGGAACTCGGGGGGGAGGTGCTCCCGGTGGAAGTCGTGCCGATGAAAGGCAAGGCCAAACTGACTCTGACTGGGTCGCTTGGAAACGTGATGCAGGAGTCGGCCACTGCCGCGCTCTCGTTTATTCGCAACCACGCCCGGCATTTCGGCCTATCGGAGGATTTCTTCGACAGCCTTGAGCTGCACGTTCATATACCGGAAGGGTCGGTACCGAAGGACGGCCCGTCGGCCGGAATCACACTTCTGACCGCTATCCTTTCGACATTAGTCGCCATTCCGATCAGAACGGACGTGGCTATGACCGGTGAGATCACCCTCACCGGAGACGTCCTTGCGATCGGCGGCCTCAATGAGAAGCTGCTGGCAGCCAAGCGACTCGGCATCACGGAGATAATCCTGCCGGCCAGGAACCGCAAAGAAGCGCTGGAGTTGCCGGCCGATCTTCTCGACGGCCTGCGTCTGTACTACGTGAAGACCGTTCACGAGGTGCTGAAACTCGCCATGAGTCGCTCGCCGTTCATTCGTTCCGGAGACCACGTACGCCGGGGTCAGGGAATCGGGATCAGTTGATGAATGCTGCCGTCAGCGCGAGTGCCGAGGAGCGCCCTGCTGTGAGCCGCAGGAGGATGACCCCGGGCAGGATTGACTGCCGATTCGTCGGTTCGTTCTATGAGTTGAAGCAACTCCCGCAAGACCGTCGTCAACAGATCGCATTTGCAGGGCGTTCCAACGTCGGCAAGTCCACCCTCCTTAACAGGCTTGCCGGACGGCGCAAACTGGCGAAGGTCTCCGCAACACCGGGCAAGACACAGTCACTGAACTTCTTCCTGGTCAACGACGGTTTCTACTTTGTTGATCTGCCCGGATACGGTTACGCCAGGGTTCCCAAGCAAGTCAAAGCCGGCTGGGGAAAACTGATTGAGGATTACCTTCTGGGTGGCGACGCCCTGACGGGCTTGATTCTCCTGCTGGATTGTCGGCGGGATCCAACAGCAGAGGACTACCAACTCATGTCGTGGCTTCAGCAGCGGGAACTGCCCGTCATCGTGGTGGTGACAAAGGCGGACAAGCTCAACCGCGACAAAGTGCGACGCAAGGTCGCCCAGGTCGAGGATCAGTTCGGAGTGGCGGCGGTGGCGTTTTCCTCGCTGTCCGGACAGGGAAAAAGGGAACTGCTGGCGGCCATCCACGACCTGGTATCAGGCAAGCTGTAAACCTTGAGGATTACTCTATGGGGAAGAACAAAGCCGTAATCGGTTGTCAGTGGGGAGACGAGGGAAAGGGCAAGATAGTCGATCTGCTGGCGGCGGACGCCGACATTATCGCCCGTTTTCAGGGCGGAGCCAATGCCGGGCATACTATCATAGTAGACGACAAGAAGTATATCCTGCACCTGATACCATCGGGTATTATCCATCCCGGCAAGACATGCTGTATCGGCAACGGAGTGGTGTTGGATCCCTTTGGGCTCAGAGAGGAACTTGATGTTTTGACCGGCCAGGGTATCGATTACCGGGGACGTTTGTGGATATCCCCGGCCACCAACCTGGTCCTTCCCTACCACAAGCTAATCGACGCCGTGCAGGAAAAAAACCGTGGCACGGGGAGCCTGGGGACCACCAAGCGAGGGATCGGGCCGGCCTATGTCGACAAGGTGGCCCGGCAGGGGATCAGGGTAGTTGATCTATTCTCGCCGGACCGCCTCAGACGACGGCTGGACTATCAACGGAAAATCAAAGAACCGTACCTGGCGGGATCGGACGATGAACGCTCGGACCTCGACCGCACCTGCGAGGAGCTCCTGGGGATGGTCGACTTGTTCCGGCCCCTGGTGACTGACATCTCCCGGATGCTGTACCAGGCGCATGGCGAGGGCAAGACGATTCTATACGAGGGCGCTCAGGGGAGTATGCTCGACGTCGATCTGGGCACCTACCCGTTTGCGACCTCGTCCAACACGACCATCGGGGGCGTGCTGACTGGTCTGGGTATCGGGGTGAGGATGATAGACGAGGTAGTGGGCGTGGTCAAAGCCTACTCTACTCGTGTGGGAGCAGGACCTTTCCCGACCGAATTGGTCGATGACAAGGGAGAGAGGCTGCGCACCGAAGGGGATGAATACGGCGCCACGACCGGCCGCCCGCGGCGCTGCGGCTGGCTCGACCTCGTGGCCCTGCGTCACGCGGTGAGAATCAACGGCGTTGACTCTCTTGCCATCACCAAGTTAGACGTGCTGGACGGACTCGACGAGGTGAAGGTCTGCACGGCCTATGAACTTGACGGTCAGAGATTCCCGGAAGTGCCGCTGGACCTGGCCCGGCTTGGTCACGTCAAGCCGGTGTATGAGACTCTACCCGGCTGGAAAGAGGACTCGACCGGTCAGACGTCGTTCGGCAGCCTGGCCGTGAACGCCCGGGAGTATTTGAATTTCATTGCTGATGATCTGAAGGTCGATATCTGTATCGTCTCGACCGGAGCTAAGCGACAAGAAACTATAATGATATGATAGTTACCTGAAACATCGAGAGGAGAAACATGAGGAAAGCCACACTGATTCTGGGTCTTACATCCCTTCTGATCGGCACCGCCGGGTGTAAGGATACTGGAAAAGAGCAAGGCCAGACTGAACCGACAACCGAGGCAACACAGGAGACAGCACAAGTGGTGACAACTGAGTCGGGACTGAAGTATATCGACCACGTCATCGGCGACGGAGCCGAAGCGGTGGCGGGCCAACCCGTACAGGTTCATTACACCGGCTGGCTCTATGAAAATGGAGAGAAAGGAGCCAAGTTCGACAGCTCCCATGATCGCAACGAGCCGTTCGGTTTCCAGCTTGGTGCCGGACGCGTCATAAAAGGCTGGGACGAGGGTGTGGCCGGCATGAAAGTCGGCGGCAAGCGCGAACTTATTATCCCTCCCGAACTCGGCTATGGAGCGCGGGGAGCGGGCGCGGCGATACCTCCCAATGCTACCCTGGTATTTGATGTGGAACTGCTCAAGGTCGGGAATTGACCTGCTGTTCGACTTTATTTGTGAGCATTGATGAGAAGGCATCCCTCGCGGGTGCCTTCTCGTATAAGAGAGAGAGCCAACGCCCTGAGACGGGACAGGTCATCATCGCTCCATACCATGGCCCCGTCCGGTAACCGACCGGTCGAGAAGGAGCCGGTGACGTGAGTGTTTCACACTGTGATGGCCCCATTCGCCCACCAGTGGTGGTCTGTACGGCCGGCGGCGGTAGAAATGGTTTGACTTCGGGCGAAGTTGTTGTCTTAATGTAGTGCCTGAACGCAGGCGTTAGGAGCGCCCATGGGGGTGTAGCTCAGTGGTAGAGCTCCTGCCTTTTAAGCAGGCTGTCGATGGTTCGAGCCCATCCACCCTCATGGACGCTCCTTATGTATTGCATGATGCCGGGCAACCGGGTCGGAGTGTCAGGCATCGCTTGACGCAGCTTGACAAACGGCCGACAACTGATATATTCCGGCCGTTGCCGGACTGGCAACATTTTGCTGTTGGCGGTATCGTCTAGTGGTTAGGACGGATGGTTCTCAGCCATCAAACCGGGGTTCGATTCCCCGTACCGCTACCAATAAAATCATTCGGCGCGCGGAGCCGTCGCTCTCCAGATCTCATACAGACTGGCTTCTTTTCTCCTGACCAGGCTAACTGATAGCGGCACAACCACAGAAGGTATGAACTCATTCAACCGTGCGGGCCTTCCTGAACAGCAATAGCGTCAGGAGAAGAAATCCGAGAATAATAATCGGGATCAGGAAGTACATCATCTGCACCGGCATCGCTTTCTGCTGAACGAACACCGGCAGGTAGCGCAAGAGACCATTGAAGGCAATCGTCACGCCGAGAAGCGCCAGCCATCGCCGCCCACCCTGTATCCAGCGGGCCAGGGCGAAGCCTAACAGCGCCCCCGACGTCGCATGAAACAGAATGACAAAACCGCGCTCCAGCAGGTGCCAGGAGAAAAGTTCGACGTTTCCCGCAATGACCACCATGTAGCATCCCTCGACAATCCCAAACCCCGCTGCGCAGACGGCGCCGATGGCGATAAAGCGGCGCGACGGCTGGTTGCCTGCGATGCCCAGACCGGCTATCAAGCCGCCCTTGAGCAGTTCTTGAATGACGGCGGCGACCATGGCCGGCAGAAGGGCCCAGAAGTAGGGAGAGCCTCCGGCGCTGATGCGGTCTATCAGGAGTCGTTCTACCAGGAACCGCTGCAGGGGTATCTGAGTGAAAGCGGCAGCGGTGAAAAGAACTCCTCCGAGGACAAATCCGAGCCAGCAGACTCTCCTCCGGTAATAGCGTCCGACAAAAAAGACAAGCGAGATCAGACCGATAACCAGATAAGCTATATAGACCGGCAACAGGGACAAAAATCTCCCGAGGGTGAGCGTTGCCCGTCTCAAGCGCTCAGCGGGGCCCTTGCGGACGACATCGAGGTAGGCTCTCATATTCTGCCCGGGAAAGTCCGCTTTCACCAGTCTCTTGTCAGGCGTGAAGTACAGGTACTGCTCCTGCGGCTGCGAGTAGTGGATAACAAAGACCGAGTCAAAGACGCCCTTGTATAACTCGCGGTATGCAAACTCCTCGACCACGGCGCGCACCGGGCTGGTGAGCATGATCTGGGGCTCGAAAATCGTATCCTTCAGCGTATCTCCCACGCTGATGTCCCTCATGATCAGGAACAACTCGTGCTGGTCAAGAAGGAAGTTGTCAGCCGCAAACCCTCCCGGCTCGAAATAACGGCGTTGCTCGACTTTTTCCCCGGCCCGAGTGATATATCCAATGAGAGAATCCCCCCTCCGTTCAATCTCCATCCGCTCCGTCTGGGTGTTGACGGTGAGTTCCTGGCTATCCCCGAGGTAAGCGCCTACGTCCGAAACCAGATGTTTCCCCTGGCGTCGTATCGAGAGTTTCATGCCGGCTCCGGCGAGGTCCAGCGTGAACCGCTGCTCCAGTACTAACCCGGCAACGTCGTCAACCTCGGTTTCACCTGTTACCGTCGAGATCAACTGGCCTAATGTCGTATCCTTAGTTATGAAAGTCCACAGCCGCAACTCTCCCACGGGGCGGACGTCCTCGATCAGGGTGTCGCCCTTGACCCGGTATTGGGCGTCGGTGGCGGCAGCAACAGCCAGTAGCAGCACGAAAATTGTGATGGCCCTGTTCATAGTGGCGTCAATGTTATGCAATTGGTCGTGTGAGTCAATTCAATTCCTGCGCGGCCGGGGAGACCGACAGCATATTCACGCCGGCCCGCAGATTCGTCAGTCTCATGGACGGAGTCAACCGACTCTCCCTGTCCCGATGCCGGTCAGGGTACCTTGTTTGGATATCAGGGAGGTAACAAGTCTGAAGGTTAGCTGCGACGCCTGTTCGAGAAACATTATGAACTCGGCCGCCGCTCCTTCGCCCGCGCCGTCAGATATTACGCGGATGACCACAAACGGCACCCGGTTCATCTGGCACACCTGCCCCACGGCGCCTCCTTCCATCTCGGTGGCAACGGCGCCGAACTCGCGCTGCAGCCATTTGATTTTCTGCGGATCGGAGACAAAGGAGTCACCGGTAGCAATAGTGCCCACGACCATCTGACCGGCTGCCGATTCGGCCTCCGAGATGCGGTCGAAAGCATCACTTGTGGCCGCCACGAGTTTCGGATCGGCCTCGATCAGTCGCGTCAGTTCCGGTATCTCACCGTGGCGATGTCCGAAGGCGGTGAGATCAATGTCATGCTGCACGACGAAATTGGATATCACGATATCTCCCTGCTTCAAGTGCGGCACAAGACTTCCGGCGATTCCGGAAAAGATGACGGCGTCGACGCCGAAACGATCGATCAGCACTTGCGTCGCCACCGCAGCGTTGACTTTCCCGACCCCGCTTTTCAGGAGGATGACCTTGCGGTCGGCCAGCAGGGCGAAGTGGAAATCCAGGCCGGCTTGCCGAACCACCTGTTCCACGGTCGCGTTCTCTTTGAACAGCGCCAGTTCCTCATCCAGGGCGCTTATTATTCCGAGCATATTGTTCCCCGCATCAGACTGTTTCTTTCATATATCGGATGGTTTGGCCATCACCTCTACCGAACGGTTTGCGGGAGGTCAGAACCAGGTCTTGCGCCTGAGTCCCTGACTGCCGACCATCGTCACTTCCGGAGCGGAGAAGCCACACCTTCTGCAAAAACTGTTTCCAAATCGTCAAGAACATTCTAACATACGAATGGTTGCCTGGCAACTCTGATATGACGGTTTTGCCAGGCCCGGATAGCGCAAGCGAAACTGAGGCTGACTGACCGGATGATGGACTTCCCTGTAAGCGGCGTGGAAACCTACTGGTGGTTGCCCATCTTGGTGTCTTTCGGGATCTCCTGCTTTTCGTCGATTGGCGGGGTATCCGGGGCGTTTCTGTTGCTGCCGTTCCAAATCAGCGTTCTGGGCTTCACCGGCCCGGCGGTCAGTCCCACCAATTTAGTGTTTAGCATCGTCGCCATTCCCAGCGGCGTTTATCGATACTGGCGAGAGCGGAGGATGGTGTGGCCGCTGGCCTGGATGACAATCGTCGGCACCTTGCCCGGGGTCTTCATCGGCGCCGTGATACGAGTCAGGTACCTGCCCGACCCGACGTCGTTCAAACCGTTCGCGGCAATAGTGTTGCTCTATATCGGCGGTCGTCTCGCTTTTGACTTCTTAAGCGGCAGCCGGGCGGCCGTCCCCGTGAAATCGGGCGCTTTTTCAGTTCAACCGCGGCTTTTCAACCTGAAGCGCATCGAGTACGAGTTTGAAGGCAGCCTCTACTCTGCCTCGTCCGGCGGGATTCTGGCCCTGAGTTTCGTGGTGGGCATTGTCGGCGGCACCTATGGCATAGGTGGCGGCGCTATCATTGCACCCTTTTTCGTATCCGTTTTCGGCCTGCCGGTCTACACGGTGGCCGGAGCGACTTTGCTGGGAACCTTTGTTACGTCTATTGCCGGAGTCGGCTTCTACGTTTTCCTGGACACGTTCTACGCTCAGGCAGGCACGGCCGTAATGCCCGACTGGCTGTTAGGCGGAATGTTCGGTATCGGCGGGGTATTCGGGATGTATGTCGGGGCGCGCCTGCAACGATTTGTTTCGGCTCGTGTTATCAAAGCGACGCTGGCGACGTTGCTGCTGTTTGTCGCCGTACGATATTTGGCCCCGTTGTTTTAATGAGCGTTGCCTGCCGACCTCAGGGCTGGCGTTGCCGGTTTTTCGCGCTACGCGCGGATCACACATGCAAGCGTGGTGTCATGTAAGAGTGATGTCGGGTGTCTCTGCCCGACACCTGACGGGGGGCAGTCAGGCAGGTTCAATCGTCTATCCTGAATGGCGAATTGGGATCATCCTCATGGCGGATCTCGTCCGGCGGCTCACGGTGGCCCTCCCCCGCGTAGAGGCGGTCGGGAGCGTTGACGACATATCCGTCAGCCTGCCCTACGTTCTTGTACCCATGCACGACGCCCGGTGGAACTCGAACCATGACACACTTGCCTTCCGGTACGTCGAGCACGTCCTTGTGTCCGTGAGTCGGTGAGTCCGGTCGGTTGTCCCAGAAGTACACTTTGAAGATGGAGAAGCCGGCAAAGCAGAACAGGTCGGTCTGTTGCCGGTGTTCATGCGGCCCGCGGGCGACGCCCGGCCTTGTCATGGACAGGTAACTCATGACCGGGTGTGACTCCACGGGAAGTTCGTCCTGGCGAAACAGCTCCGTCAGCCAGCCACGGTCGTCATGATGGCGATCCAGCTCGCGGACGAGAACACCGTCGATGTTGCATTTCATAGTATCAATCCCTTTCCTTCCCGGCCTACGAACTCCGACAGAGCCGCGTCCCAGTGGCGCATTATATCAAGGCCGGATTCGCCGAGCCTGTTATTATCAAGCGATGAGCGCTTCGGGCGTGTCGCCGGCCGATGGAACTCGTCGCTCGAACAGGGATGAACCGGCACGCGCAGGTCCAGTAATTCAAACAGCCTGACCGTAAAGTGATACCACGAGACCTCCCCGCCGGACGTGGCATGCAGGATGCCGGTAAGATCGTTGTCCAGGATAACCTGTGTCTGGCGGGCGACCTCGGCCGTCCAGGTTGGGTTGGCCACCTGGTCATTCACGACCATCAACGGCCTGCGTTCCTCAGCCGCCTGCTTCAGCCATTGTGATCCCTGCTGAGTCATCTTCCGGACAAAGTTCACACCGCGGGCGCTGTACAGCCAGGCGATGCGCACCACGGTGTAGTTGTCCAGCAGAGACACCACCGCCTGTTCACCCTCGAGTTTGCTTCGGCCGTAGACCGTCTGCGGATTGGGGGGATCGGACTCGACGTACGCGTCCTGTTTTGAACCATCGAACACGTAGTCCGTTGAGAAGTAGATCATCTTGGCGCCGACCTCACGACAGGCGCGCGCAATGTTCTCTGTACCGTCGGCATTGACTGTCATTGCCAGCTCGCGGTTGGTTTCGCAACCGTCGACATCCGTATAAGCGGCCGTATGCAACACTGCCGTCGGGCGTGCGCTGACAATCGCTGTGTTCACAGCGCTGCGATCAGTAATGTCAAACTGCTGTCTGTCTGCGCCGCACACTTCGTACTCCCCGCGCAGGGCTGCCACAAGCTCCCCCCCGAGTTGGCCCAGGCAGCCCGTGACCATGAGCTTAGCGTGTTTCACGGTCGATCTCGCGCACGACACGTGCCAGGTACTGCCGGTAACTGCCGTCGACCATGTCGTCAAGCAGTCGCTGCACCTGGCGGTGGTCGATAAGTTTCATGCGGTAGGCGATTTCCTCGACGCAGGCGGTTTTCCGCCCTTGTTTCTTCTCGACACCGGCAACAACGTTGGCGGCTTCGAGCATGTTCTCGAAAGTCCCCACGTCCAGCCAGGTTATGTCGCCCCCAAGTTGTACCACCTCAAGCTGCTCATTGCGCAGGTAAACATTGTTTACATCGGTGATCTCCAACTCACCGCGGGCCGACGGCCGAAGGCTGCGGGCAATGCTTACGACCTGGGCGTCATACAGGTAAAGCCCGGTGACGGCATGATTGGATTTCGGTGTTTCCGGTTTCTCCTCGATACCGACGGCCTTCCCCTGCCGGTCGAGCTCGACCACCCCGAACTCCCGGGGGTTGTCCACGCAGCAGGCAAAGACAGTAGCGCCCCGGCGAAACGCCCGCCGGGCGGCCCGCAGGTGACGGTGAGGTCCGCAGAAGATGTTATCACCTAAGATAAGCGCTACCGGAGAGCCGCCGATAAACTCCTCACCGATCAGAAACGCCTGCGCGATTCCCTGCACCGTGGGCTGAGAGGCATACGAGATGTTAAGCCCCAGTCCGTGACCGTCGCCAAACAATCTCTCGAAACGGGGCATCTCTTCAGGGGTGGAAATCAGGAGAATCTCGGTAATCCCGAGCAGCATCAGCGTGGACAGGGGGTAGTATATCATCGGCTTGTCGTAGATCGCCAGGAGCGGTTTGCATGATACACGGGTGGCCGGATACAACCGCGTGCCTGCCCCGCCGGCCAGTATGATGCCCTTGCTTAGGATTTCCGACGTTCCCCTGTGTGCCGTCTTACTCACCCGGCTGCGCCTTACTCGATATCCAGAATGCTGCCGTACATCTCTACGCTCCTGATGATCCGGTGCCAATGGTGGAGGTCGCGGTACCATTCAAGCGTGATTGTCTCCGGGCCTTTCTTCAGCCTGCCGTCCCTGAGTGCATCGACTATCTGGCGTACGCCGTCCTCCCCGCTCCAGCGGGCTTTCCAGCCGAGCGCGGTCTCGATCTTGTCGAAAGCGACCCGGTAGCTGCGACGGTCGGGATCGCCGTACCATTCAATCTGAACCGGGGATCCCGTTATTTCGCTGACCACGCGCGCCACCATTTGGCCGAGCTTCTCGATTTGGAAACTGCACGCGACGCTGCCCACGTTGAATATCTGGCCGTTGACCGCGCCGGGTTCAGACTCCAGCAGTAGCAGCATGACATCGGTCGTGTCCTCGATGTGAACCATCGGCCGATACTGACTGCCGTCCCTCATCAGCGGTAGTTTCCCGCCCTTCCAGGCGCCGTAGGTCATTCCGTTGATGGCCAGGTCAAACCGCATTCGCGGGCTGTATCCAAAAACGGTCGCCTGGCGCATAACCGTGACCACAAAGCTCTCGTCGGCAAGCGAAAGGACAGCCCGCTCCGCCTTCTCATTGGCCCGCGAGTACACGGTCAACGGGTTGGTCGGCGAGCTTTCATCCACGACATCATCGGTGACACCGTAGATACTGCAACTTGACGGAAGGATATACCGCTTCACCCCCGTTCGTTTGGCCCGCTCAGCCGTGGCGACGCGGGCATCGCAGTTGATCGCTTCAGTGGCCGCGCCGAACAACTCTCCTGCCGGGTCGTTCGATATGGCGGCAAGATCGATAACGTAGTCTATTCCCCGAAAGTGCTCATCGGTGAGCCGACGGGTGTCCTCCTGTATGACCTCCAGGCCCGTAGCCGGTGCAAGTTTGTCGCGGCCGAAAAAGAACCTGTCGACGGCCCTCACCCGATAGCCGCTACGCAGCAGCTTGGGCGTCAGCACCGATCCGATATACCCTCCCGCACCGGTTACAAATACAGTTTTCATCCGCAGTTCCCAAGATTCCGGGGTCAGGCACATTCGCCCGGCGCATCCGGACATTTCGGGCTATAAATACGGACATTCACCGGACGGCACAACCGAAAACTTGGCCCGAGCGATGAAGGCGGGTACGTAGTCAGAGCAGGGCAGCGGTCCCGTGGTACGCTAAGAGTGAACATATGTCGCGTCCGACATCGCTTGAGGAAACGACATAATCCCGACCTTTTGATCGATATGTGGGAGAGGTGGCGACTGCAACGGACCCGTCCTATGACTCGCTACGAAACAACTCCGAGAGATGTCGCCGTCGCCGATTCAGGGAGAATCTTCTCAATTTCCTCGAACAGAGTGTCAAGGTCTCGCAGAAACCGTTCCCTATGTTCCAAGCTGAGTTGTTCGGCAAGACCTTGATAGTATTCAATGGCGGTGATCAGATTGCGTCTGAAGTCCAGGAAGCACTTAGCTGTCTTGTTCAACAACCCTTCCGATGCCTGCTGGAATTCTCGACGGAAGTAATCGACATAGATCGATAGTTCCCGTATGAACATATGCGGACGGTCGGGATCGGTCAGGAGAGACAGTCGTCCGTAGATGTGGCCAACCATTTCCTCCAGGGAGGCGACTTTGGAGAAGCTCACGATGTTAGGTCCACAGCAGACCGTCGGGCGTGCGTCTGGATCTATGCCATGCTTCAATATTACACAGCCGCCAACCCCATGGCAGATACAGGATTTGGCGAGGACGCTTTCCCTTATTGCGGAAAGTTGCTCAGCAGGGATGTCGCTCTCTGAAAGCTGCTTCAGCTTGCGCTTTTGATAGGTTCGCGAAGCTTTGCAGATTGGGACCTGGGTGAATTCTGTATCAGATCTAAGATAGCCTTTCGGGCATGAACTGCCGGGCTTGTTTACACTGACCCGTTGGCGGCGGGTTTCTTCGCTCGCCGAGTTTAGCAGGCTCCAGAAAGGGACACCGAGAGGCGAGCAGTCGCTCAGATATACATCGCCGTCACCGGCTACTAACAGCTTCTCCAGGTGAACATCGTCAACATTCGTTACTTCCGGCACCAGCAAAAAGGGCGTTCCCCAGCCGGTGCCGTCGACACCGTAGTGCTCCAGGAGGAACCTGTTTTCATCGGACGTGCCTATGCCACCCTGTACGGTGATGCGTACTTCGTGCGGTGACGGAACCGTGGGACGTTCCATGGCGGCAAGTACTCTGCTGTATGTCTCGTGAAGATGACCGATCAATTCCGCCTTCTTGCGTCCAAACTCGTCCAGTATAGGACCCATCAAGTATCCGCCGGTAGGAAAGGCATGACCACCACAATTGAGTCCAGATTCAATTCTGTATTCTGAAACCCACAGCCCTCTTTTCGCCAGATACTTGCCCTGGATCATGGCTGAGCGGAAATCACTCACCTTCAGAACGATCTTCTTACGGAAAACGCCATTATCATCCGGGAAGAAATCGTCAAATTTGGCGAGGTAGCTAAAAAGGCGTCGGTTAATCCCCGCGGAGAAAATGATGGATGATCGCAACGAACTTTTGGCATAACCTCGCAGCGCAGCCATGGCGTTGGCAAATTCCTGCGGGAGTATGTTCCCGTCGCGGTAGAGGTCGCGGTCCAATTTGGTCATGATGTTCACATCGATGCTGCCCGGCACGGC
>JAGLXI010000162.1 GCA_023132995.1 Candidatus Zixiibacteriota bacterium
ATGTCGACACCGCTGTCGGCGTAGGTGATCTTTCTACTCTTGCTTTCGTCAGGCATGCCTCGTATATATGTGCCGTAACGTTAAATGTCAACAAGTTGACCCAGAGTAATAGTATCGATGCCAAACAGTCCCTACCAACATCCTGAACTATACGAACTTGCCTTCAGTTGGCGTAACTACAAGAAGGCGGTGGATTTCATCAGCGAAGCAGCAGCGTTAGCCGGACTTGCTGAGATCAGATCGATGGTTGAACTCGGCTGCGGTCCGGGCCAGTACTGCCGGGAGTTCGCGCGAAGATCGGTTGTCTCCTACGGGGTCGATCTCTGCCCCGAAATGGCCCTCTATGCTCAGAAGCTCTATGACGAGGAAAAGCTGCCGGGCTACGTGTTGGAGGCCGATTTCCGGAGATTCAAATTGGAGCAGCCGGTAGATCTGGCTGTCTGCATGATGGCTACGTTTAATCTGCTTCTGACCAACGAGGACGTTGTCAGTCACTTCGGCAGCGTCGCGGACAATCTCACCGGGGGTGGTATTTACCTGATCGAACTCCCCCACCCACGCGATACTTTCCGGGCCGACTCGTGCACAGAAAACAAGTGGGAGATGGAAAAAGACGGCCTCAAGCTGTCGATAGACTGGGCCAGTGACAGTGTGACCGATCCGATAGCGGAGATCGACCGGGGGACTGTTCGCCTGACGACAACCGAGGACGGAGTCACCAGGATATTCGAGAGTCCCGAAGCGGCGCGTCGCCTCGGCCTGGGGCACCTGAAGGCGCTCATCGACCAATCAGGGCGGTTTGAGATCGCCGGGATGTACGGTGACCTTGATGTCAACCGGTTGTTCGACAACACCAAGAAATCCTGGCGGATGATTGTACTCCTGCGAAAACGCCGGTAAACGGGGCTCACTGACGCGACATCACAGATTCACACTGGGGTGCTGTGCCGTCAGGCATCCCTTCACCCCGCCTATCGCCCTTCCCTGTCGAGCATGGCAAGGACGGTGCGGAAATCCTCCGGCGGGTCGGATGTGAGGCTCAGTGCCTTTCCGGTGACCGGATGCACGAATTCGAGCCGCGAGGCATGAAGCGCCTGGCGGTCCAGTGTCTCCAACAAGCGTCTTGCCAGCGGTCGCTCAGGACCGAACATCCCCCGCAGCCATTTGTGCCGACCCCCATAGTCAGGATCACCGAACACCGGATGCCCCTTGTGTGAAAAGTGGACCCTGATCTGGTGGGTACGGCCGGTATGGAGATTGACCTCCAGCAGATCGTATGAACGGAACCGATCCAGTAGTGCGTAATGTGTCAGCGCGGCGCGCCCGTGGCCGGATACGGCCATCTTCTTGCGATCCCGGCGCGAGCGACCGATGGGAAGTTCGATACTTCCCTCCTCCGGCGTTATATTCCCACAGACGAGAGCTATGTAGGTGCGTTTGATCGCCCGCTCACGAACGGCTGTCTGGAGAGCGCGATGGGTCTCCTCGCTTCTGGCCACCACCAGCAGCCCCGAGGTATTCTTGTCGAGCCGGTGCACGATCCCCGGCCGGTCTGCGCCCCCCCCTTCGGGCAGTGACCCCAGGTGATGGATCATAGCATTCACCAATGTCCCGCTGTGGCTTCCGGGCGCAGGGTGAGTCACCATCCCGGCCGGTTTATTCACGACAACTAAGTGCTCATCCTCGTAGACGATATCGAGCGGGATATCTTCTCCGTCAAGATGTGGCCCGGCCGCCGGCGGGATTGTCACAACCACCGTCTCTCCTCCTCTTACGCGGTGGTTTTTCGGGACTATCTCCCCGTTGACCGTTACCAGACCATCCGCAATGAGCGTCTGGATGCGGCTTCTGGTGAGGTCGATTTCCGGCAGGTCGGCAAGGTAACGATCCAGCCTTTCCGTCGAATGCGACACATCCACTTCTATTCGTACGCGTCGGGGACGCATGCTGTCAGGAGTAGTCATGCGGGCAGAACCTCAGTATGCCGTTGATCGAGCGAATCAGCGGCCGTACAGGTCGGCGGCATATCGGCTGACGCGCTTATTTACCTGTCGACAGGGATAGCAGCAGCAAAAGCTACAGCTACTTTGCCACCTGTCCCCTGACCAGTTGGAGCATTTCAAGCACCGCTCGCTCGTAGCCGACCAGCAGCGCTCGCGAGGCAATGGCATATCCGATGACGAACTCATCGACCAGCTCCAGCTCGACCAGAGGGCGGATATTGCGATAACTGATCCCTTTTCCACAGTGAACAGCCAGTTCGGCTTTGGCGGCGGCATTGGCGGCATGATCGAGCCGGTCGAGTTCTTCCTGGGCCTGCTCAACTGTCTGTGCGTTGCTGTAGCCGGAGCAATCAAGCAGCACCGCCCCGCCGCCGGCCCGGGACACACCCTTGATCTGGTCAGATTTCGGCTCGACAAAGAACCCCACGTGGACCCCGACCGCCTTGAACCGGGCCACCGTGTCGCCGAAATCGATATCGGCCACATTGAGATCGATTGGTGAAATGGGGCCATCTCCATTAACCTGATCAGCGCCGAATGTCACCATCCAGGGCTTAACCTCGAGGGCTGTTTCAATAAGCTCATCCACCGGTGGTATCTCAACAGTCAACTTGGTCTTGACAATACCTTTCAGGATATACACGTCGCGGTCGCGAACGAACCGGCGGTTGCGTCGAAGCTGAACGGCGATGCCATCCGCTCCGGCCAGGCTGGCCAGCACTGCGACGTGGGCCGGGTCCGGCTCAGCAAGACCTCTGATTTCACGCAGCGCCGCCACCATGTCGATATTTACCGTTAAATGAGACAAGCAACACTCCCTGTTACTGGTTGATCCTGATGCACACGATGGACGTCTGACGCCACCGTCGCCGAATGGTATGCCACGACCGACACCGAGTCAATGTCAAAAGCGCCCTGCGACCTGTCATTTTTTTCTCGGCAAATCCGAGTGACAAAAGGATGAGTGTGGCTATCTTCAGAAGAGTCGAAACGCCTGCGGCTTTGACACCGGCATTGCCGGTTTTTCGCCCTGCGCGCGGAACTCCCATAGAGCAGCCGGTGATCACCGGGTCGTGCGACACCACTATGGAGTCGCCTTTCAAGTAATCCGCAATAAAGTCAAAGCCCACTTCTGTTGAGGTGGGTTTTTTTGCGGCTGAATCATTACTGCAGGTGAATCAACCCAGCAGGAATAGAACCCTGTAGGTCACCCAGCAAGCAACTGGCTTCCCTTTCTGTATTCCCGGTTTGTACCGGCAGAGTTGGGCCTGTTGGAGAGCTGCCTGATCAAGCAACCAGAAACAGGACGATCTGCCGATCCGAACCTGGATTACTACACCGGTTTTGTCCACTAACGCTTGCACCCAAACCACACCGGTGACCTCGGCAAGTCTTGCCACACGAGGGTATTCTATCTCCGCCTCGTAGACCATCTCCGGAAAAACGTCTAAGGCTACTGAAGTGTCAACAGTTGGCATGCAGGTCTCGCCTTCACCAATCAGCCACAGCAGGTGCTCCGCATGTTCGTTCTTCTTGCCGAACCGGACAGCACGCTCGAGATAATGGCGCGCTGCTTCTGGCTTATTGTGAGCGAAGAAGTAGGCGCCCAGCGCGTGGTAAACCGGAGATCTCTTTTTCTCCGCCCTCTTCATCTTCCTGCTTAACTGGCGATTATCCTCGTCCTCCACTTCTGAGCGACATTGACTGAGCAGGTCGTGGATGGATGAGTCAACGGATAGGCTATCTATCAACAACAACTGTTCGAAATAATGTTGTGCTTTCCGATACTGTCGAGCTGTCGCCGCTTCACTACCGAGCCGGTGCAATCGCGCGGTATCCAGGTCGGGAACTTCCACCCTCACCGCCACGTGCGCCGGGATTTTTATCCAATGGAGGCCGCGAATCACACAGGCGGATTCCCAGGCGGAGACATCATGAACTTCTACCACAACATCTTTAAGGCAGCCAGTTGCTGCACTATCTGCGACACCGTCGGCCCGTATCAGTGACCCCACCATGCCGACCTCCAGCCCGCTGACGTAGCCGCCGTCGACAAACGCCAGGGTGGCTGGTTCATCCAGGTTCTTCTCAGGCTCAAGCAGGAAGATTATGGGGAAGTCTTCCGCGGCCGCCGGCATGGCGGACATAACGGCGAGCGCCACGGCAACAACGATGCACGACACTTGCCTCATAATGATAAACCTTCATGGCTCTCTTGATAACCCATAGTAGGTCGTCCTGACCATAATCGCAAGCGGATTCTCTGCGGCGGCGTCCGAGCGAGCTTGTTCCGTGGGCGGCAGACGCCCCGGTCTGCCCCTGTCTCCCCCGGCTCGATAGTCACACCATCCGGCGACGCGCCAACCATTCCGTCAGTTGGAGGAACATCTGTGTGGACACCTGTTCCGCACGGATTTTACCCGGCCAGTCGAGGTCGGTCAACAGTGCCCGCGCCGCGTCGGTATCAGGGACAAGCTCCGGTGCCAGGTTGTTAACCAGGAGCTTCCGCCGTTGACGGAAGGCGTGCCGCACCACTTTCTGGAACTGCAGGTTCCGTTTGATCCTGACTTTTCGCCTGGGAGTCAGCCCGATCACGGCGGAACTCACTTTCGGAGCGGGGCGGAAATGCCTCGGACCTACGGCGAAATGATACGCCAGGTCATAGTACAGTTGCGTAAAAATAGCTATGGGCGACCAACCCTTTGTCCCCGGCGAAGAGGCCAGTCTTTGCGCTACCTCCTTCTGCACCATCAGGCAGGCTATGTCGATCTTGCCATGATGTTGCACCACCCACTCGATTACCGGGGAACTGATATTGAAGGGAAGATTGCCGATCAGCTTGAAACGAGAGACACCGATCTTGCCGGGATCGAACGCCACGAAATCCTCGTTTACCACCGTGACGTTGTCATGTCCCCTGAGGAGTTTGGTGAGATACCCGATCAGGTCCCGGTCGATCTCGACGGCGATCACAGTAGCGCCGGAGCGTACCAGCGGAAGAGTCAGCGCCCCCCTACCGGCGCCGATTTCAATGATCGTGTCGACCGGATGCGGGTCGATGATATCCGCCATGTCCGACGCGATGCGGTCATCTGTCAGGAAATTCTGCCCTAACCGCTTCTTGGGTCGATAGCCCGGCAAGGCCTAATCTCCGAAGGTTTCAACGAGCCGAAACAGTTTGCGGCAGGTCCGGTCAGTGACTGTTTCGACCTCGGTTTCGCTCACACCATGGAGCTCGGCTAACCTGCGGCATGTGTACCGGACGTAAGCGGGCTGATTGGTTTTTCCCCGAAACGGCACCGGCGCAAGGTAGGGAGCGTCGGTCTCGATAATGATCCTGTCCAGCGGCACCTGGGCCGCCATGCGGGCCATTCTCGATTTGTCATAGGTGATAACTCCCCCGACGGAGATGACGAATCCCAGGGCGATCACTCTCTCGGCGTCTCCGGCGGTTCCCGGAAAGCAATGGAAGACCCCGCCCACCAGGTCATGACTGTAATCGGTGACGATCTCGAGTGTTTCCGCGAACGCCTCGCGGGTGTGAATGACCACGGGGAGTCTCAACTCGACGGCCAGTTCAAGCTGACGCCGGAACGCCTCACGCTGGACTTGCCGGGGCGACAGGTCGCGGTAGAAATCCAATCCTATCTCACCGATGGCGACCACTTTTTCATGGGCTGCCAGCTCTCTTAGTTCTATCAGAACCGTGTCGTCGAGCTTTCGGGCATCGTGCGGGTGTACGCCCACGGCAGCATAGATCATGTCGTATTCCTCGGCCAGTTCCACCGAGCGAAGCGACGAGGCCGGATCGACACCGATGTTTACAATCGTGTGCACCCCGGCCGCCTTCGCCGCCGAGATTACTTCGTCCAGCCGACCCTTGAACTGCTTGAAATCAAGGTGACAGTGGGAATCGATCATTAGCTGATCTTCGCGCCCGCCGGCAGGTCACCGTCGGGGATAACAAGCTGCAAGCTCTTACCCTTGGTGGCGGCCAGCAACATTCCCCGGGACTCGACACCGCGAATCGTGGCTGGCTTTAGATTGACCACAACCACGATCTTCATGCCCTTGATTTTCTCGGGCGAATAGTGCTCGGCCACCCCGGCCACTACCTGGCGCTTCTCGTCGCCGATATCAATCTGAAGTCTGAGGAGTTTGTCGGCGCCCTCGACGCGTTCGGCTTCGATAACCTCGGCCACCCGCAATTCAACGCGTGCGAACTCCGAAATGTCCAGCAGGCCGTCTTCGACCGCGCTCTTCTCAGGCGCAGCTTCCTTCAACGGCGTCTTCATGCGCGGAAACACCGGTTGTTCGAGATGGACCCGGGTTCCCGGGGTCAGGTGAAAAAAGACGCGGGCATCGTCCAGCGTCAGGGTGGTATCATCGAGCGACAGGACGCGCCTGATCTCACGCATCTTGCCGGGCATCACCGGAAACAGTATGATCGAGACAATTCGGATCAACTCGCAACACGTATACAGGACGCCACCCAACTCCGCCTTCTTACCGTCGCGGGCCAGCTTCCAGGGGGCGGTGTCATTGAAGAACTTGTTGGCCATCCGCACCAGGTTCATAGCCTCACTGACGGCGCGGCCGATACGGAAGTGCTTGATATGTTCGTAGGCGCTGTTGGGCAGGCGTTCGGCCTGGGTCAGAATGTTCTCCATCCCGGGCAGGTCGTCGAACGGCTGCGGCAAACGGCCGTCGAAATTGACCGCGACCATCTTGGCCACGCGCGAAACTAAGTTGCCCAGATCATTAGCCAGATCGGCGTTATACTGGTTGGCAAAGCGGGCGGCCTGAATATCGCCGTCCACCCCGAACGGATACTGCGTGAGCATCAGGTAGCGGGTGCCGTCGGCCCCGAACTGCTCCACCAGGGCATTGGGATCAATCTGGTTCCCTAACGATTTGGACATCTTGGCGCCGTCAACGGTGAAGAATCCGTGCAGGTAGATCACGTCCGGCAGCTTCACGCCCGCAGCCATCAGCATCGCAGGCCAGTAGAGGCAGTGGAATTTGAGAATATCCTTGGCCATGAGGTGAACCACCTCGCCGTGGTTCCACCATTTATCGAAGAACTCCTGGTCGGCGGCGTAGCCCATGGCCGAGATGTAATTAGATAGGGCGTCGACCCACACGTACGCCCGCTGGGTCTCGTCAAACGGAAGTGGGATACCCCACTTTACATTCTCGCGCGACAGGGAAAAGTCGGGCAATTCCTGGTTGATCAGCCCGAGCACCTCACGGCGGCGCTCCTGTGGCAGGATCAGAAACTGACCCGATTCGATCTTCTCTTTTAGCGCGGGAAGAAAAGCCGTCAGGCGGAAAAAGTAGTTTTTCTCTTTGAGTCTCACCGGCGGCTTAGGATGAAACGGGCACATTCCATCCACCAGTTCTTTTTCCGTAAGGAACTTCTCGCAGCCGGTACAATAGAGACCTTCATAGTAGTCCGAATAGACGACCTCTTTTCCATCGTCTGTTCTGGCCGACCGCATGGCGTCGAGGATTTTGACTACCGCCTGCTCGTGCCGCTCGGACGTGGTACGGATGAAATCATCGTTTTCAATCGACAGGTTCTTCCAGGCGGTCTTGAACTTCTCCACGGTTCGATTGCAGAACTCGATCTCACTGACGCCGGCGGCGGCGGCGGCGTCCGCCACCTTGGAACCGTGCTCATCGGTGCCGGTCAGAAAGTAGGCTTCGCGGCCGGCCAGACGATGGAAGCGGGCCAGCATGTCGGCCGCTATCGTCGTGTAAGCGTGACCGATGTGGGGCACGTCGTTCACATAGTATATCGGCGTTGTCACGTAGAAAGGTCTGGGCAATTCATCTCTCCCGTTTGAAGGATGTTACTGGGTATTATCGGAGTCAGCGAGCTTCTCCATATTCGCCCCGTTCGCTTTGTCCTCGGTGGCGGCATTGCCGCCGGCAGCGCGATCCTGGCGGTCGTGGTGTCTTCCATGTCTCCTTTCGACCACCTGGATGCTTTTGGCCGAGCAGCGGAAAAGCTGGTTCTCCTGCCCGCGGACAACAGCTTCCTCATTGAAGACATCAATCCGTTCCAGCACGCCATCGCCCACCTTGGTCTTCACGAATGAACCCACTTCCGGGAACATCCGTCGGCAGGTCGTATACAAGTCCGCCTCGAACCTCAGACAGCACAGGAGGCGACCGCAATTTCCCGATATCTTGGCCGGATTAAGCGGCAGGTCCTGGTCCCGAGCATGTTGCGTGGATATGGGCGCGAAATCGGTAATGAAGGAACTGCAACACTGCTGGCGGCCGCAAATACCGTAGCCCCCCAGCCGCCGGGCCTCGTCCCTCACTCCGATCTGGCGCAACTCAATTCTGGTGCGGTATCGAGCAGCCAGGTTCTTGACCAGTTCGCGAAAATCAACACGGCGCCCGGCCGTAAAAAAGACGGTCATTTTGTTGCCGTCGAACTGGCACTCCACATCGACCACTTTCATGGAAAGACCATGCTCGGCGATCAGGTCTATCACTTCCGTGCGGTAGTCATCTTCCTTGCGGCGGATCTCAGAGAGGCGAGCCTGGTCATCCGCGCTGGCGGGGCGGAGGATAGTACGCGGCCTCTCCCGCTGGGAGAAATCAACCTCTACTTCCACCCTCTTCACTATAAGCCCGACATCCTCACCGCGCTCAGCCTGAACAATGACATGATTGCCGGCGTTCAGATTGTGATAGTAGGCATTGTAGAAGAACCCCTTGCGGGAGCCTTTGAACTCGACTAAGTATAGTTCCGCCATCTGTTTGCTCCTGCGCCCTCGGCATCACCGAGCTGACACTACAAATCGCTTTCAATGTTAGACTTAAGTTTAAGCGTCAGAGCCGTCAGCGCCCCCAGAATATGCACATTTCGGCGCAGATCAGCAAGGGTAATCTTGATTTCCTCGATCATCCGCGAGGCCAGGTTGATTCCGGCGAATTGTGGCGACAGTCGTTTCACCTCCGGCGCGAAATCGAGATTGGTGAGTTCGCTGTCGTCACCGACCACGGCGTATCGGGCGCAGTCCCGTATCAGGGACTGCCACAACCGCAGCAGGTTTTCGGCTCCGCTGCGATCCTTCGCGTTTACCAGCTCCGTCAGGTGGGCGATCACCTGC
>JAGLXI010000163.1 GCA_023132995.1 Candidatus Zixiibacteriota bacterium
GTGGAGAAGCATGGCTCCGAGGCCGTCGCTTTGGTGGCTCATGGCGACTGCGCGGGCAACCCGGTCTCAGAAGAGGAGCACCTGGGGCATTTGCGTCGCGGCATGGAGTTGATCCGGTCCTGGGACCTGCCGGTTGATATCGCGGGCTTGTGGGTCGATGTCGAGACGGGCAAGGTAGACGACGTCGCCGTCATCACACGGGATTAGGGGCAATGACGTAGGTAGCACGGAGCGGTGAGTTGTTGCTCTCCGCTCGTTCGACCCAGATGCCGGGAGTCGATGTCTTCTGTGCTTGAAGCCTACGCCGTCAGCCGGTCCATGTCCGACACCTGCTCGCCGAAGAGGCGGATGTTGGCCTCCACCGGGCCCGGTGTCGACATGTCCACGCCGCACTTTTTCAGCAGTTCAATCGGGTGATCACTCCCGCCGGCCGAGAGCAATTCGAGATACCGGCCGATTATACCCTGTTCGCCCTTCATAATCATATCGAGAATCGCCTGCGAGGCCGCATAAGAGGTGGCATACTGGTAGACGTAGAAAGTCATGTAGAAATGCGGCACCCGGCTCCACTTGAGCGGGGTGTGTTCTTCGAGCGCGAGGTCCGGCCCAAAATACTTTTGTGTCAACTCACCCCAGAGCTTGCTTAACATATCCGGCGAGAGGGCACCGCCCTTTTCGATTTGCTCGTGTATCTGCAATTCGAACCGGGCGTACATGACCTGGTTGAAGAAAGTGCCCATGGTATTATCGATGTAGCGGTTCAGAAGGTAGAGCTTGTCCTGCTTGTCGGTGGCTTTCTTCAGAAGGTAGTGGATAAGAAGACCCTCGTTGAGAGTCGAGGCGACTTCGGCCACAAAGGTAGAGTACTGCGACTTGGTATACGGCTGGTTGCTGTTGGAGTGGAAACTATGCATGGCGTGGCCCATCTCATGAGCCAGTGTGAACATGTTGTCGACGGTGTTATTATAGTTCATTAGCACGAATGGGTGCGAACTGTAATTGCCCCAACTGTAGGCACCGCTGCCTTTTCCCTCGGTCTCGTACACGTCCACCCAGCGCGACTGAAAGGCCTCTTTCAGCCGGGCACAGTATTCCTCGCCCAGGGGTTGCAGCGCCACAAGGACCTCCGCCACCGCCTTGTCATACGGGACTTCGTAGTCCCGGTCGGGGAAGAGCGGGCAGATCAGGTCGTAGGGGCGGATCTCATCAAGACCTAAGAGCCGCTTGCGCAACGAAGTGTATTCGTGCAGGTGGGAGAGATTGGCCTCGGTGGTATCAAGCAGCGAGTGGTAAACCGTGGTGGGGATGTTGTCACCGTCGAGAGCGGTATGCAGGCAGCTATCAAATCGGCGCGCCCGGGAGTAGAAAATGTCTGCATTGACGGAACTGGCCAGCGAGGCGCCCAGCGTGTTGAGGTGTTCCTTGTAGATGGAGTAGAAGCCGACATGGGCGTCCTTGCGGACGCGGCGGTCGCCGGACTCCATGAATTTGGCGAACCGCTGCTTGGTAAGCGTTACCTCATTGTCATCTTCGTCCCGGATAGTTGGGTATTTCAGGTCGGCGTCGTTGAGCATGGTAAAGATAGAGTCCGGCCCGCGGGCAACCACTGCCGACTGAGCCAGCAACTCTTCCACTTCCTCGGAGCGTATGTGCGGTCGCGAACGGATCAACTCCTTGATATAGAAATCGTACTCGTCGGTTCGCTCAAATTCGGCCGCCATCTCTCGGAGATGCGCCTCGTCGATCTTGAGCAGTTCCGGCTCGACGAACGCAAACGCCGCCCCCGCTTCGGATGAAAGCATTGCCGCTCGGTCCACCATCGCCTGGTAACGAGACACGCGGTTGTCGAGGTCTCGACTGAGATGGGCGTATTGGTAAAGGTTCGAGGTGATAAGGGATAGCTCGGTGCGTGTCTTGAGGCAGTCGTAGAGCAGGCCAGGTGACTCGGCCAGTTTGCCCGAGAACTGTCCCGCCTTCGCCATCAGGGCTTGCGCTTTCTTGAAATCCTCTTCCCAGGCCTCATCAGTGGTGTAGAGGTCGGCCAGGTTCCACTTGTGCTTAGTTTCGATGTTGACGCGGGTGGGAATAGCCGCGGGCGATTTCTTGGTCTGGCTGGTCATGCTTTTCCTTTCGGGGGTCTCTTGTCTTTACATTGGACGTAATAAGGGGAGAAAGGGCGGGGAAATCAAGACGGCGCGGTTGTTTCTCGCGGTGGTTGTTGGGCGTTGTGTCCCCAAAACGAGGTCGTGCAGATCGGCCGCTTCGGTCATGCTGCTGTCGGCTGGGTGGCATGGTCAAACTTGTTTGGCCATGAACCACGCAGACAATCCGCCCCAAACAAAGTTTGAGATGGCCACCCAATACACAGAAACCCGAACGAACGTCCGGGCCACCTGACCGGTCGGGAAAGAGAACGCCACGGCTCAGAAGCTCAGACGCACTCATGATTCAACGTTCGGTCAGGAGTGTGTATTCCTCCGGGCGACGGTCGTTCAGGGCGTGGTTGCGGGGAGTGATCATCTTGTCACGGGCCAACGAAATGTCGATATCCACGGTCCTGACTGCTTCCTCTGTCGCCGATGCCTGAACAAGAACATCACTTCGCGGATCGGCAATGGTGGACAGACCCGTAAAAGTGAGAGCGCCTTCCGTCCCGACGCGGTTGGCGGTAATCACAAAGACGCGGTTGATAACGGAGTGAATAGGAATCGCCTTCTGCGCCAATCCGGGTATCACGAGGTTGGACGGATGACAGATAATATCCGCCCCCTTGAGAGCCAGCACCCGCCAGGCCTCGGGAAACAGCCAGTCGAAACAGATCAACAACCCGATCTTGCACGGGCCGATATCGAAAACCGGCAGGCCGAGATCGCCGGGCGTGAAGTAGTCCTTCTCGTTGAGGAACAAGTGCAGCTTGCGGTACTTTCCGAGACAGCCGTCCGGGCCTACCAGGACAGCCGTGTTGAATAGCCGGTCACCGTCGCGTTCGTTGATCCCGGATACAATGTGCATCCCATGCTGTCGGCACTTCGCTTCCAGGTAGTGCATGAAAACACTACCGCCCAGTTCCTCTGATGTCTCCCACGCCTGCTCGCGCGATTCGAAATTGTAGCCGGAATTGCACAACTCCGGCAGTACGAGAAGATCAGCGCCGTCGGCATCCGCCATCAGGGCATCGATCCGGTGCATGGTGGCCTGCATATCGCCTAAATAAGGCGCTAACTGAACAAAGCCGATTCTCAACTAGGCCTCCTTACGCTCGAATCAAGCGCCGGGTTCACGCGCCCAGAGCGGCCGACCGACGAGGTTCACTTTCCACTGCCGCGTTCAGTTCCTGCTCAAACGGATGACCCATCTGCCAGCCCGTCTTCCCGGTGTCGCGGAACCTCTCCAGGCGGCGGATCGTGATCTCGGCGAAGATCGGGTC
The DNA here is from genome assembly GCA_023132995.1 of Candidatus Zixiibacteriota bacterium. Lineage (GTDB taxonomy): Bacteria > Zixibacteria > MSB-5A5 > GN15 > FEB-12 > JAJRTA01. The sequence continues at coordinate 3,428 of JAGLXI010000163.1, forward strand.
GATGTCAAACGTCATGCAACGCCGACCGAGCCGCTCGCAGGCCAGCAGCGTCGTACCTGAATGCGAGAAGAAATCGGTGACGATATCAGCCTCGGAAGATGACGCCTGGATGATCCGCTCAATGGCCTTCAGGGGCTTCTGAGCCGGGCAGCCGTTGACGTTTTCTTCCATCCGATAGAATACCTGTTGCACATCGACCCAGACGTTACCGGGTCGGATACAATCGGACTTGCCGCGCTCTATGTTTTCGGTGACGACACCGCCGACTTCCTTGTGGTATCCGCGCAGGATTTTTGGGATGTCGGTGTACTGCACGCGGAAGTCGGGACTGCCTTTGGCATAGCACAACAGTTCCTGACGCACAGCCATCCAGTTGCTACTTGTGCCGTAGCCGCGCTGGTTGCGCATGGTAATAAACGACCGAGATGTAAACTCTGTCTCCTGCATCATCTCCATGAACTGCGGCAACGGCTGGAAATGGTCCCTCTGGTCGGCGCCTAACCAGACATACAAGTATGACTTATCTACCAGCACAGCTTCCGTTAGATGCACCCATTTGCGACACCAGTCGACAAACTCACGCACCGGACGTCTCTCGGATACAGCCAGATTATATGGCGGGTCCTGCACGGCCAGAGCGGCGGATCGGCTTTTGAGGATTGTGCTCACGAACGACAAATCAACCGCGTCACCGCAGCCGAC
>JAGLXI010000164.1 GCA_023132995.1 Candidatus Zixiibacteriota bacterium
ACATGCCTGCCCCGGGGGTCTTCCCACACCTGGTCCAGTCCCAAGCGGCAGTGTGGCAGCAGGAGCCTGCGGATCTCAGGTAGGTTCAAATCGTGTTTGACTGAAGCCGGGTATTTCATGGCTCCATGAAAACCGCTCGCAGATTCCCTTCAACAAAAACAATGTGAGCCTCGGTGGACTCCGCTGTTACGCTTAGGACGTAACCGGCAAACCGCTGCGGGACACCGCAGTACGGACGCAGCGAAAAAATCGGCGGAAGCCCTTGAGAAATCCGCGCAAAAAGTGTATCCTATAACTCTATGGCTGATAAGATACTGTGGGCACCGTGGCGAGCCGAGTTCATCCTGGGACGGAAAGAGAAAGGGTGTATCTTCTGCAACCGTATCAAGAAAAAGGACACCATCAAGAATCTCATCGTCTACCGTGGGAAAAAGAACATCGTTATTCTTAACAAGTTCCCCTACAACTCCGGCCATACCATGATTGTTCCCAAACGTCACATCGCTCTTCTGGAGCAACTCACCGACGTTGAGGCCCTGGAGTTCTTCGAGCTTGTCCGCAAGACAGTCGTCGCGATCAAGAAGGGTCTCAAGCCACACTCTTTGAATATCGGAATGAACCTGGGGCGTTCTTCGGGTGCAGGGATTCCGGAGCATCTTCACATGCACGTCGTTCCGCGGTGGCAGGGTGACACCAACTTCATGCCGGTTATCGGCAAGACGAGCATCGTTTCGGTCCCGCTGGAACCAGTGTACGAATTGCTAAAGAAGGAACTAGCCGCGCTATGACCAGGCGTCGCAATATCCCCACCAAGGCCGAGTTGATCCAGTTGCAGAAACTGTACAAGACTGACGAGAAGATCGGCGAGCGGCTTGGCGGCGTACCCGCCTACCTGGTGGCGTACTGGCGGCGCAAGAAACACGTTCCGCGACACTCGATGCCCAAGTTCTCGGAGAAAGAGGTCAAGAGCCTTTGGGAACGATTCGGCGATGACGACCGCTGCGGCCTGGAGTTGGGTATCTCTAAGGCGGCCTTCTACAACTGGCGGCGGCGTTACGGTATCAGGGAGAAACCGGCTTTTCTGAAGTTAGAGCAGTTGGAGTTGAACCTTCCCGGTTTGAAACAACCATCACCCTCGGCGTCACTGTGGGGAAAACAGACCGTTGCTCAGAAGATCCTGGCGCGGACAGGCGGTCAGGAGAAAGTCGAAGCGGGCCAGACTATCGAGGTAGAACCGGACCTGGCTATTGCAGGTGACGGGGTGGGGGGTATTATCGAGCAGTTCAGCGGGCACGGCGGCAAGTATGTCTTCGATCCTGGCAAGATAATCATCAATCTGGTTCACCCGCTGGGTGCGGACGGCACACCCTCTGCCCGCGCGTATATCAGGGAGTTTGCCGGCCGTCAGCGGATGCGCAACTGCTACGATTACCCCGAGGGCAGTTGCCACCAGGTAGTAATGGAGCAGGGTCATATGCTGCCCGGTCATCTGGTGGTAGGAACGATGCCCGATGTGGCCGCTGTGGGTTGCCTGGCGGGGTTCGGCTCACCCATCAGCGCCGACACTATGGCCGGGCTGTGGGCCACCGGCAAGGTTCCACTTGAAGTACCCGCCACCATCCGTATCGACATCGGCGGCCGCAAATCACGGGGAGTGTATGCCAGAGACATTGTTCTCTCGGTAATCAAGCGTTTGACCACGGAAGAGTGTGCCGGCAAGGCCATCGAGTTCTACGGCTCCTCTATCTCCCAGATGAGCGTCAGCGAGCGTTTCACCGTGTGCAACCTCTCCATGACGATAGGCGCCCGGGTCGCAGTCTGTCCCTTTGACGCCGCCACCCGGCGTTACCTGACCGGGCGCGTAACCGATCCGGTCGCACCGGTGCTGGCCGACAAGGATGCCGTCTATGACGATATCTATCAGATTAATATCGATCACCTTACGCCGCAGGTCGCCTGTCCGGACGGCCCTGCCAATATCAAGGCGGTCTCCGAGGTGGAGAGTCTGCCGGTCAACGTGATTGTTCTCGGTACCTGTGCTAATGGCCGCTTTGACGACCTGCGGGTGGCGGCTGAGATTCTCAGGGGCAACAAGGTCCACCCGGATTGTCGGATGCTGGTTCAGCCCGCCTCCCGGATTACATATCTTGAGGCGCTGCGCAAAGGCCTGATAAGGATTCTCGCCGAGGCGGGAGCAGTGATCCTGCCGCCCGGCTACGGAAACTGCAGCGGGCCTTCCTGGGTGCAGCTTGGCGCCGGGGAACGCGCCCTGACTACCGGCAATAACAACGCCCCCGGTTGCCTTGGCGCCGAGGAGGCGGAGGTCTACCTGTGCTCCCCGGCCACGGCCGCAGCCTCGGCTGTCAACGCTGCCATCACCGACCCCACGAGGTATGGAAGATAGGGGGGTGTGTGACACTTCATTCTGAACTTATGCCGTACAAGAGAGAGTTTCCGGAGCAACTGGCTGAGTATGTCACACTGGCACGCGAAGCGGTACGGCAGAAGAAGCATCATGATCATCGCAGAAGTCTGTTCGTCAACTTTCTTCGCTTGGCTTACGACGTCGACCCAACGGAAGTAGAAATCGAACACAAGGTCAAAGTCGCGCATGTCCGTGGCTACATTGACGCTCTTTTCAAACAGCTGATAATTGAGTTCAAAGTCGACCTTGAGCGTGAGAGGCCAGCCGCCCTCTTGGAGTTAAAGAAGTACTTCGCGGCTCAGAAGAATCCGAGAGAGTACATCGCCATTGTTACTGATGGGTTGCGCTTTGAGCTATATCTGTGTGAACAGGGTGACATCAACCTATTCTCATCGTTTCGACTTGATGATTCAGACCCTCTAACGGCGTACAGGTCACTGGACGCAGTACTATTCAGTTCGCAAAAGGTCACGCCGGGTTCCGCCGATATCACAGCACGCTTCGGACCATCCAGCGCTGTTTTCAACCAGAGTCGCCTCTTGCTGCAAGAACTGTATGAGACGGTTAGGACGAACTCAACCGTCGCGGTAAAATTCGACGAATGGAATTCTCTTCTGGCCAGAGTGTATGGCGAGGAACTCGGTGACGAAAGTCTTTTCCTTAGGCACACATATCTTACAATGTTCTCGCGCCTGTTAGTCACCAATGCGTTATTCCCTGAGGTCAGAAAGACCAGGACGGTTTTCCGAGGGCTGCTCACGGGCAAGTTCTTTGGGAAAAATAACCTTACGAATTTGGCCGAGCCCGACTTCTTCAGTTGGGCGTTGGGAACTGATGTTGAAACAGACTTCATTGGATTCCTCTCCAGCATAGACAAATATCTGACTCCCTTCGCACTGGACAACATAAACGAGGACATTCTCAAGGAAATCTATCAGGAACTGGTTGACCCTAGCGCCCGACACTCGCTCGGAGAATACTACACACCGGATTGGATTGCCGACTTAGCCTTGAGCATTGTCAAATACAAGCGCGGCAAGATACTCGATCCCGCGTGTGGTTCAGGCACTTTCCTACTGGCTGTTGTACGATACTTCCGCAGCAAGGGCCTGAAGGGAACGGTCCTGGTCAGGAATGTGCTGGATTCCGTACTGGGGCTGGATGTTCATCCCTTGGCCGTAATGATGTCAAAGGCCAACATCCTGCTCAGCCTGGCCAAAGAAATAAAGACCTACCGCAAGGAAATCTACCTCCCGGTCTATATGGCTGATACACTGCTCGTGTCCGAAGATCCCAAGGCGAAATCGGTGGTCGTCAATGTCTCTGAAGATGAGAGATTCGATATACCAATTGAAACGACTCTTCGCTCTGTCAATGTAGATGAACTGATTGATTATATGGCATCAGTATGTACCAAAGCTGCCAGGAGTGAGCGTTTTCAACAAGGTGCCTGGAAGGCGCTGGAAAAAAGGTACTTGCACGATTTCTCCGATAACGAACGGTTCTTCTGGAAAAACAACTTCAGACTGTTTACAAAGCTCATCAGACAGGGGCGGAACTCAATCTGGGCATTCATACTCAAGAATGCTTATCGCCCTGCGTACATTAGAGAAAACAAAGTGGACTTTGTTGTGGGCAACCCCCCTTGGCTCTCCTACAGGTATGTCAAGGACAAGGGATATAAGACACTTGTAAAGGAGCTGACGTTCCGCTATAAACTGTTGGATCGCGGCGAAGTCAAGCTCTTCACGCAGATGGATACGAGTACGCTGTTTTTCGCTTACAGCGAGGCGCAGTTTCTCGGGGAGAAAGGGCGAATAGCTTTTGTTCTACCCAAGACGGTGATTCTTCCAGCGAAGCAGCATCGGAACTTCCAGGAGCGGGGCCTGTCACAGATACATGACTTTTCAGGTGTCTCCCCTCTTTTCAATGTTCGTTCTGTGCTTGCCGTGAGAGGCGCCGGGAAACATCGAACCCAGGAAGTGCCAGCAATCGAATACGTTGGCAGGTTGCCACTAAAGAACATGACGTGGCCGTCTGCACGCAGGTATCTGCAGCGCAGGAAGACGACCATCGACTTCAAGTTCATGGATTCTGCCCAGTCCTATTACTACCCGAGGTTTCTGCAGGGCGCTACTATTGTTCCTCGCTGTTTCTGGTTCATTCAAGACGACAAGCATGCAGCTGTTCACTCTGTGGCCCCTCGTGTTGAGACAGCCGACGAGGCTTTTGCTGAGGCCAAGGACCGTTGGCGTCTGAGGCTGCAGGGCCAAGTGGAGAAACCGTTCATTTTCGAGACTGTCCTGGCAAAGGGGCTGCTGCCGTTCTGTGTTTTCAGGACTGAAAAGCTCTTCCTGCCACTGAGGCTAATGAAAGATTCTGTTGCGTTGGCTGATGCGGCGGTGCTGCTGGAACACGGATTTGACCAAGCAGCCACGTGGATGCAAGAGGCGGAGGAGTTGTGGGAAGCCAGACGTCAAAGCAAGGATCGAACTCTGGTACAGTGGTTGAACTACAATCAGAAACTGACCAAGCAGAATCCCTCGGCGAAATGCGTGGTGTTGTATAACACGTCTGGGACACACATAGCCGCCGCAGTGTACGCCCCTCAACAACAGAGGTCCGCTATGCGGCCACGGGGCTTCCTGGCTGAATCAGTTACATACTACCTTTATCCACGAACCATCAGGGAGGGGTTTTACGTAGCGGCAGTTCTCAACTCGGGCCTTGTTAACAGGGCTATCAAGGCTTGGCAGCCGCAAGGGCTCTTTGGAGAACGCCATATTCACCGGCGCCCCTTCGAAGTGTGCGCGATACCACGTTTTCACCACAACGATCCTATTCACCGCGAACTGGCGGACATCGGGAAAAAGTCACAGGCCAAAGTAGCCAAGCTAGCTCCTCAGTTGGCCGGCACGATAGGCCGAATGCGTTCAGAAGTGCGAAGGGTCCTCAAGCCGGAGTTGGACAGGATTGATAAGCTGGTTGGGCAACTCCTGACTGACGCCGGTCAGGATGTAACGCTGATCAACTCGGCCAGTAAGAGAATTAAGAATGGGGACTTGTTCAAGTAGTGCCTCCTATGACTTGGAACCTGACGCGCTATAAGACTGTAGAATCAGTATCGTAGTATGCGTTATTCCCTTTGCTTCAGAGCCGGATGGAAAATCCTGGCGGCAGTGGCCATATTGGCCCTTTCATCGAACTCACAGGCGGCCTCGCTGCTGATACCGATGGATGATACCCAGGCCGATCACCTCAAGGCGTACGGGGTCACGTTCCAGGCGCTCGAAAAGGGATACAAGGCCCAGTGGCTGCTCAACTACCGGGCCGGTTCGTTCCTTATCGATTTCTCATCGGAACTGGTCAACCAATGCCTGCTGATGGGCGTCTCCTGCGAAAAGATCACCTCGGGTCAACAGGCCGATATCTACCGGCAGATCGAGGTGGAGAACATGGAGCGCGTGGAACTGGAGAAGGCCCCGGCCGTCGCCGTCTACTCACCTCCGACCAGCCAGCCCTGGGACGACGCCGTCACGCTGGCCCTGACCTATGCCGAGATCAAGTACGACCTGATCTGGGACGAGGATGTTCTCTCCGGCGCGCTGGAGGAATATGACTGGCTGCACTGTCACCACGAGGATTTCACAGGGCAATATGGCAAGTTCTTTGCCGCCTTTCGCAATCAGTTGTGGTACCAGGCGGACGTGAAGACAAACGAGGAGATGGCCCGCAAGTTGGGTTTCGCCAAGGTCCCCGACATGAAGCTGGAGGTGGCGCGCACGATCTATGATTACGTTCGCCGCGGCGGGTTCCTGTTCTCGATGTGCTCCGCGCCGGAAACGATTGACATCGCCCTGGCTGCCGGCGAGGTGGATATCGTGCCAGCCGAACTGGACGGCGACCCGGTTGACCCCGGCGCCCACGGGATGCTCGACTATTCGCGGACGTTTGCCTTCGAGAATTTCACGCTTGAGCTGGACGCCATGCGCTACCGTCACAGCAATATCGACACCTACCCGGATCGCCTCATGCGCTTTGCCGATATACAGGACGATTTTTTCTACTTGTTTGATTTTGCCGCCAAGTTGGACCCGGTGCCCACGATGCTGACCCAGTGCCATCGCTCTACTGTCAACGGCTTCATGGGACAGAGCACCGCCTGGCGCAAGTCGCTTCTCAAGAAGTTCGTAACCGTGCTCGGCCAGCCGGACAATTTCGACGAGGTTCGTTACATCCACGGCAATCTCGGGCGGGGGACGTTCACATTTCTCTCCGGCCACGATCCCGAGGACTACCATCACATGGTTCACGACCCTCCAACCGACCTGTCTCTGCACAAGAACTCCCCCGGATACCGCCTGATTCTCAACAACGTCCTCTTCCCCGCCGCCAAGAAGAAAGAGCGCAAGACGTAGCCCCGTAGTAGGTCAGGCCCCCCGTGGGCCTGACATCGGCTTTGGGAACAGGCAAGCCTGTCTTTTGCGCTTCGCGCGTGGCGGGTCCGAAGACGGACCCACCCTACCGCTAAAACCAATTACGA
>JAGLXI010000165.1 GCA_023132995.1 Candidatus Zixiibacteriota bacterium
GGTCTGGGGCTGCCGACCGTCCACAAGATCATCACCGACTTGGGCGGAGAGATAAACGTCCGGGAGACCGAGTCCGGCGGCGCCGCGTTTGTGATCTCCCTTCCCAGCCCCGACCGTCACTGAAGGGCACGAGCTTCGTGCGTATTGTTCCGTGGGTGGCAGACAGCCCTCGTCTGTCCCGTCGGTCATAGGTGAACGGAGTCGAAGCATGACAACGAACGCAAGACTATCGCCTATCAGGTTCATAATTGTCCGTTCCTGGTGCGAAAGTCGTCGCCGTGTAATTGACCGTATACGAACCCACTACGCCACCGTCCCAGTCTCTTACCCTCAAATAGTAAGTGCCTACTGGCAAGTTTGTGTAGGTTAATGACTCACCATCCCGAGGTGTTGTCCCGGATAGGTAGGTGGTACCGTCCCCATCATACAAATCGACATCCAGATGATTGTCGGCGTGCATGGCAAAGATAAATGATACATCTGATGCCGAACCTATCGTAATCTTCAACCAATCCTTATCTCCCGTCGGATCTATGGAACACGATAGTGTCTGCCCATCCAGAATCGTATTGGCTGAAGCCGGATCATTATTGGGCTCTTGCTCGTAGCCTTCCTGACCATGCGTTGTTGTGCCTGAAGGAATGTTCGAAAGCGGCGACCAGTTTGGCACTTCATCTGCAGTCTTGACTGCGAAGTAGTACAACGTGTTTGGACTAAGCCCCTCAACCACATAAGACTGTGATACACCAGCGTTGCCTGGCTGTGGTTCTCCCGTGCACCGCAAAGCAGAACCCCAGTTATACTCAGTTATCGGAGAGGTGAAGTACCTAATATCGTACGCTGATGCAGTCCCGGAATACCCATCATCACCAGGTGCTGTCCAGTGGAGGGTAATTGAACTGGTCGTGGGATTAGAAGCTGCCAGATTTGAAATTGCAGCGGGCGGTGTAATATCATCCGTCTCCGGACAATCCTCAGCTCCAGCGAGTTTGGTCTCGGTACTGTACAGCGGTATGTTGAAGCTCGCTGAGGAGACGAAAATGTCGAGCTCGAGTCCTGCATTAGCCTCCAATCCAGCGTAGATACCCCATTCCCAGCAATAAGGATCGGAAGTAACGGCACCTTCGAAATCGAGATAGGGAAGAACGTCGATATAAGGACCTGCGACGTGAAATACCTTGATGCTGATCTCAGGTCTCAGGTACACCTTAGCGTAGGCGTCGCCATCGGCATCCCAAGTAGATGACCCAGCTAACCACTGACTGGACTGACTCCAGATACTGCTGAAATTACCGTCTTTGTATCTGCCACCAGCGTTGACCTGGGTCTGCCCAGACATGCCAAAAGTGGCCTGCCCTCCTATGTCCATGCCTGCTTCGAAACCCGCATAAAGGCAGAAATCAATCGATGCAGGGATCGAGGCCCACTCTAAGGGGATAGGCAGATATACGATCAGCACTTCTCCCGTTGTGCTGAATCCGGCAGAAGCTTCGACTTCCGGCATTACATCCAGGGATAGCGTTCCACTCGCAATGGCGTGGATCTCCTGCGAGAAGACGCCAATATCACATCCGACATCAAGACTGGGCTGAAAGCCAAAACTACCCGATATGATCCTAATGCTGACAGGGTTACCGTCTATGAGTCCGTCGAAGAGTATCTTACCGTCCAGGATTATCTGTCCATCACGGATCTGTACACCGGCGGCAAGGTATGCCTCCCGCCCCCAGGGCTTTGTTCCCTTGAACGAGGCACCCTCAAGACTTATGGTCAAAGTTGTATCAAAAGCTATTCTCTGAAAGGCTTCAGCTAATGAAGCCTGATCAGTACTAAGAACGATCTGGTTGCCGGAAGTGGTTGCCGATGTCACCTTACGCAGGTACCCGCCGGTATCTGTGCTCATAATAATGTCACCCACTTCGATCTGCGGTGGCAGTCCGGTGTAGTTGTATGTATACACCGAGCCACTTACAGCCGACAGGCTCAGACTGTCTTGCTCATCAACCGCAACCACGCTTGAGTCATACACCGTCTCCGTCGAGACAGTAACAATGGGACCGGTTTCGTAGCCGTTTACAGGGTAGTAGAGGGGCGTGTTCTGATGATCATGAAACCGAAACCGGTATGTGTGGGATCCCTCGGCCAGAGTAGTCTGGTATTCGTAGGTCGCCCCGGAGCTGAAATCACCACTTACCTTGCTCAATGAATAGGCACTGCCATCCACAAGAACTTCCGCAGTACGAGGCGCGTTGCTGACTGGATCAGTAAATACGACGCTATAAGTATACGTGCTAACAGTCGTACCACCACCAGGCGTTACCGTCGCCTCAGAGAGCGATGAGGAAGTCTCCACCGTAAAACTCCAGCGGGTGGACCAACCCCCCCAAGTACCGGAACTGTTCTTGGCTCTCACCTTCCAGTAATACAAGGCATCACTGAGACTCGAAGGTGCAGTATAGCTACTGCTGCTGAGATCCTTCGGGTTGATTATGGGCGAGAGAAACGAACTGTTATCGTCTACTATCAACTCGTAACGATGCGCATACGTCGCATCGCTCCAGTTAAAATACGGTGTGTTGTCACTGATCGTGGAGCCGTTGGGAGGAGCCGACAAGGTTGGAGGATCGGGCACGGGGTACCTGCTCGCAGTCACATAAACTGATGCTCTGTATCCGTTATTAGATGATATGTCTACACTGCCGGTATTCTCTCCTGCGGGCATTGAGGGTCTGTTGATGGACACTGTTATCTGATCGGTCTCGGTAGTCGTATTTCCGCTTGTCGGGCTGACCGTGATCCATGCCCGGTTGTCGAGGATACTCCAGGTTAGTTTTCCCTCACCACTATTCGTGATATTAAACGACTTGCTGGTTTGGTCTGTGCCAAAACGGAGTCCCTTGAGTGATACTGCCAGTACGGGTTCATCTTCATCAGGCTCGTTCGGCTTACTGCACGTCAGAAGGGAGAAGACCAGAAGTGGCAATATCGCGATAAGCAGAATGTCCCTAATGATTCGCATGCCACTGTCCTCAGTGATATATGTCAGCAGAGTTCCTTGTCTGCAAGATAGTCAACTGCGCTCATTTGTCAAGCGCCATAGTGTCTTTACCTTGCCCGCCTGATACTGAACCGCCTACAGTACACCGTCACCACAAAAAAAAGCGGCCCGTTACCGGACCGCTTATGCAACAACAGACGGCTGTGTCTACTTCTTGATCTGTCCCCAGAGCCACTCGGAGCTAACCGATTTCGGACGCGTGATAGCCGTGCCGAGGGCGCGGTTAAGCACGAGCTGGGTAAGCATACCCATCGAACGCGATACCGAGAACAGCACCGTATAGTACTGGAACTCTTTCAGTCCATAGTAGTAAAGCAGAGCGCCGGAACCGGCGTCGACATTCGGCCACGGGTTCTTGGCTTTGCCGTGTTCCTTGAGGACTTCCGGCACGATATTGAAGACGCGATCGACGGTCTGGAAAACCGGGTCCTTCTTCATGTATGTCTTGCCGAAGGCGTTGAAGGCGCTGAAGCGTGGGTCGGTGACACGCAGTACGGCGTGACCGTAGCCGGGGATGACCTTACCGGAATTGAGCGTCTCCCAGGCGTAGTCGCGAATCTGCTCGTCGGAGGGCGCGCCGCCGAACTTGTCCATCGTCTCCAGAACCCAGTTGAGGCACTCCTGGTTGGCCAGTCCGTGCAGCGGGCCGGCAAGGCCGTTCAGACCTGCCGAAACCGCGTAGAAGGCGTCGGACAGGGCCGAGCCTACCGTATGGCAGGTGTTGGCCGAGACGTTACCGCCTTCATGGTCGCAGTGCAACGTCAGGTAAAGGCGCATCATCTTGGCCGTCTCGCCCTTCTTCGGGGGCAGGCCCAGCATCTTGGCGTAGTCGCCAGCCCAGTCGAGCTTCTTGGACGGCGGGATCAGGTCACCCTTCTTGTAGTGGATGCGGTAGACGCCGGCGGCGATAGTGTGGATAGTACCCATCACGCGCATGGCGTCTTCGAGCGTCGGCTCCCAGTAGTCCATCTTGGTCATGCCTTCTGTGTAACGCTCGCGGAAGGCCGATTCGTTCTCCATGGCCAGGATGGCCGTGTCAAGCATGGCCATTGGATGGGACGTCTTCGGCATCGCCTTGAGAACCTTCCAGACGTAGTTGGGCACTTCGCCGTACGATTTCAGTTCCTTCTGGAACAGTTTCAGTTCGTCAGCGTCGGGAAGATCGCCCGTGAGCAACAGCCAGAAGATCTCCTCGGGAATTTTGTCGACCAGGTCCATTATCGGTCGACCGCGGATAATCAAACCTTTGTCCGGTTCCACGACGGAAGTGTCGCAAACCATTCCCTTGATGCCGCGCATACCGCCGATCGCCTGCGCCACCGACACCTGGGAGATGCCGACGTCCCCGTGCTTCTTGAGAAGCGTAACACGCTCTTCTCTCAGCTTGGGGAGCTGGGCGGCAAAGGTTTCTTTCAGTGTTTTGGCCATCAAATACTCCTTGTTTATTGATAAAGTGATTGCCGATTTGGTGTTCTCAATCTTTGTTCGCTCCTTCTCAATGTGAAACCTTTCACATTAGAACTATTATCATAACGGCTGCGGATTGCCTTGTCAAGTGGCTCGGCCGCAAAAACCTGTCAGTATTCACTCAGCAGGTAAGATTTTACCTGGGTTGAGCAGGCCTTCCGGGTCGAAGACCTCTTTGATCCTTCTCATGAACTCCAGTGTCGGCGGATCGAACTCCCACGGCAGGAATGCCGCTTTGTGGCTGCCGATCCCGTGCTCGCCTGTGAGTGTGCCGCCCAGTGCGAGCGTTTTCCGGTAGAGTCTCTCCGTTTCCTGCTTGATGAGACCAATTTCGTCCTCATCACCGGTCATTGACAGGAAACTGACGTGCAGGTTGCCGTTACCGGCGTGGCCGAAGGCGTTGACCCGCAGCGGACTGCTCGCATTCAGTTCGGCCACGAACTCGATCAGGGTCATAAACCTGGAGACCGGCACCGCTACATCCTCGTTGTATCGGAAGCGGGCCATCTCGCGCACGGCTTTCGACAGGTTCCGCCGTATCCGCCACAGTTCCTCAACCCGGGCCGGATCGGTGGCAGTCCGTAGGTAGGAGGCGTGATTTTGCTCGCAGAATCCACGAATGGCGTCAGCCTGGGCGGTCTCTGCTTCGCTTGTGGTTTCGATCAGGAGAATGGCCGCCACCCGGTCGAGGCCCTCGGTTTTTTCGTACCGATTGGAACACTCTGCGGCGTCTCCGTCGAGATATTCCATCACGGTGGGGATGATCCCGGCTTCGGTGATCTCGGAGACGGTGCGGGCCGCGTCGGTTGGGTCGTCGAAAGCCGCCAGGATGGTGCCGCCCACCGACGGTGTCGGAATGAGCCGCACGGCAATCTCGGTGACAATGGCCAGTGTTCCCTCGGATCCGATGAGAATATCACCGAGCGCAAACCCCCGCTGGTTGTTGCAGGCGCCGGTGGCGATCACTGATCCGTCGGCGGCGACAGCCCGCAGGCCGATAATGTAATCGCGCGTTACGCCGAACCGCTTGCACCGAAGCCCCCCCGCATTCTCCGCCACGTTACCGCCGAGCGTGCACTCGGCGTAGCTGGCTGGGTCGGGGGGATAGGTCAGACCGTGCGGAGCGGCGGCGTCCAACAGTTCCTTGGTGATGACCCCGGGGCCACAGACGGCCGTTGCGGTGGTGGCGTCGATTTCGAGCTTCTTCATCCTTTCGGTCGAAAGGACCAGGCTGCCCGGAGACGGTACACACCCCCCCGACAGTCCCGTTCCGGCCCCGCGCGGGATCACAGGCAAGCCTGTCTTTCGGGCAAACCTTACGGTGGCGACAACATCGCTCTCGGACTCGGCCAGAACAACAGCGGCCGGCCGGCCGGTCTCTTCGGTGGCGTCCTGGAAGTATGCTTCCCAACCGGCAAGGTCGGTGACCAATGAGTTCGGGTTGGTGAGGCGCGTTTTCAGTTTTGCAAAGTCAGGAACATTCATGATCATTAAGAAGGCCATGCCGACGCTCGATGTCAAAATAAGTGTCCGGCGGCAGGATGCGCAGCGCGCCGACATGGTCGAAAGTCGCTACCGCCCCTGTGTACGCCACTGTTTGCCGTCACCTCTCTTGGTCGATGCTTTGGCGGTCTTGGCGGTTTTCTTCTGTGATGTCGGGGATGGCACGGAGGTCTTGTCCGCAGCGGCGTCTTTCTTGTACTGGTCACTGCGATAATCGGTGGCATAGAACCCGGAACCCTTTAGCAGGAATCCGACCCCACCGGTGATAATGCGTTCGGCCTTGCCACCGCAGCGCGGACAGACCTCGATCGGTTTGTCGGTTATTGACTGGAATTCCTCAAAGTCCTCTCTGCAATCGCGGCAGTGGTATAGGTAGGTCGGCATTACCGGGTGCTCCTTAAACTAATCTCCGCCAGTATAGTATGTCGGCGCAGGCGACCGGTGTTTTATCTACCGGATAGTCGCCATTCTGTCAGTCGCCTCGTCGTCTCAGGGCCGCAGCGGACGATCTAAAAGTCGCGTTTCACCGGGCCGGCGGCAGCCACCTCCTTTGGTGTTCCGGCCGCGAACTTCTTGAAATTCTCGATGAACAGGGCGGCCAGTTGCAGATACTTCTGCTTGTATGCCTCGCGGTCATCCCACGTCTGGGCCGGGTCAAGAACCTTTTCAGGTACTCCCTCGCAGCGCTTCGGTACCTGGAAGCCGAACAGCGGATCGGTGCGATACTCCACGTCGAGCAACCGGCCCTCTAAGGCGTGGTTAAGCAACGTCCGCGTGTGCTTGATGCTCATGCGCTTCCCAATGCCGTACTGACCTCCGGTCCAGCCGGTATTGACCAGCCAGCAATTGACGCCGTGCTTGTTGATCTTGTTCTTGAGCATTTCAGCATAGTAATACGGATGGTGCACCATGAACGGCGCCCCGAAACAGGCGCTGAATGTAATCTCCGGCTCCTTGCCCAGGTCGACCTCGGTCCCGGCCACCTTCGACGTGTACCCGGATATGAAGTGGTACATGGCCTGTTCCGGCGTCAGCCTGGCAAGGGGCGGCATTACTCCCGAGGCGTCGCAGGTGAGCATGATAATGTTCTTCGGGTGCCCGGCCTGCGCCTCCGGCACGGCGTTGTCAATGTAGTGCAGCGGGTAGGCGGCACGGGTGTTCTCCGTTAGTTCATCATCGTCGAGGTCCAGAAGCCGTGTCACCGGGTCGTAGACTACGTTCTCTAAGATCGTTCCGTACCGGCGGGTACATTTGTAGATCTGCGGTTCCGCCGTGGGTGAGAGAGCAATCACCTTGGCGTAGCAGCCGCCCTCGAAATTGAACACGCCCTCGTCGCTCCAGCCGTGTTCGTCATCGCCTATCAGGCCGCGTCCGGGATCGGCAGAGAGGGTCGTTTTGCCGGTTCCCGACAGGCCGAAAAACAAGGCCGAGTCGCCGTCTTTGCCGACGTTGGCGGAGCAGTGCATGGAGAGTACGCCCTGAAGCGGCAGCAGGAAATTCAGGACGGTGAAAACCGACTTCTTGATTTCCCCGCCGTACCCGGAGTTACCGATGATGCAGAGCTTCTGGGCGAAATTCAATAGTATGAAGGTGGGGGAGAGGGTGCCGTCGACCTGGGGCAGAGCCTTGAACGAAGGCGCGGCGATGATAGTGAACTCCGGTATGAATTTCCGCAGTTCGTCGTTGGTCTGGGCCGGTATGAGCATGTTGCGGGCGAAGAGGCTGTGCCAGGCAAGTTCGGAGACGATCCTTACCGGCACGCGGTATCTGGGATCGGCTCCGGCGTAGCAGTCCTGGACAAACAAATCGCGGCCCTGCAGGAAACCCTGGAGGCGCTGCAGCACGGTGTTGAATTTCTCCTCGCTGAAGGGCCGGTTGTACTGACCCCACCAGATCTTGTCTTCGGTATCGGTCTCCTTGACTACGAACTTGTCATTGGCCGAGCGGGCGGTGTGTTTGCCGGTGTTGACGGCTATCGGGCCCATGTAGGACAGGGAACCTTCTCCTCGGAAAACGACCTCCTCGTAGAGAGCCTCGGTCGGCAGGTTCCAGTAGACGTTGTGGAGGTTGACCAGCCCGTGGTTCTTGAGGCCGTATTCGCTTTTTCTCGACTTCGCCTGCCCGACCGCCGGTGATTTTATGTCAATGATGTACTGGCTCATGCCCAGTCCCTCCTGAGTTTGCGATCTCCAATATAGATCTCGTTGGGTGACTCCGGATCGAGCGCCCACTTGATGCGGGCGATGCCTTCGGTGATTTCCTTGATTGAACCGCAGAAGCTCAGTCGGAGGTGGCCTTCCATGCCGAACTCGCCCCCCGGAACCGCCACCACCAGCGCCTTCTCAAGAAGGAAAGCGGCCAGAGCCGTGGAGTCTTTGGAGTAGGCGCTGAAATCCGGCAGGCAGTAGAAGGTGCCGTCGGGAGGTATGAGCTTGACGCCGCTGAAGGCGCCCAACTCGCTTACCATAACCTCGCGGTTGTTTTCCAGCGTCAGGCGGAGATTCTCCACGACGCTCTGGATACCGCCCAAAGCGCCGGCGGCGGCGGCCTGCAGAACTACCGACGGGCAGGAGGTATTCTGGGCGGCGACGTTGATCATCGTCCTGGTCACTTTGCGGTTGGCAATAGTCCAGCCGATTCTGAAGCCGGTCATGGCGTACGCCTTGGAGACGCCGTTGATCACGATCAACCGCGAATTGTCGGAGTCATCTTTGGCATACTTGTAGCAGGACACGGCTTTCTTGCCGTTGAATACCAATTTATGGTAGATGTCGTCCATCACGAGGTAGATGTCCTTTTTCTCGCAGAACTCCACTATCTCACCAATAAAGTCCTCGGAGTAGACGGCGCCTGAAGGATTGTTCGGGCTGTTGACAACGATCGCCTTCGTATAGGAACTGACCGATCGGACGATATCCTCCATCCGCGGCTGGAAACGACCGTCTTCCGGTTTCACGACTACCGGCACGCCGTAGAGCATCTTGATTATCTCGGGGTAGCTTACCCAATAGGGGGCCAGGATGATTACTTCGTCCTGGGGGTTTAGGATCGTCATCATCAGGTTGTAGAATGCCTGCTTGGCTCCCGCTGAGACAATAACATTTTCCGGGTCGATAGCCTTGTCGTAGCTGTCCTCGGTGTACCGTATGACGGCCTTGATGAGAGCCGGGATACCCTCGGTCGGAGTGTACCGAATGTCACCGCTGGTGAGCTTGGCCGAGCAGGCCAGAATGGCGTCTATGGGCACTTTACTTTTCGGTTCCCCGGCGCCCAAGTGTATGACCGCTTCTCCTCTTTCGCGCAGGATGCGGGCTTTCTCGTTCTGCACCAGGGTAGCGGATTCCTTTATTTCCTTTGCAAGTTGGCTTATGCTCATCGCATTACCCTTTCATCAGTGTCGCGATAGCGGTAACGTCAACGATATCGTCGGCGGAACATCCGCGGGAGAGGTCATTGGCCGGTTTTGCCAGGCCCTGTATGATCGGCCCGGTGGCGGTGGCGTTGGCCAGCCGCTGGGTCAGTTTGTAGGCGATATTACCGGCGTCAAGATCAGGGAATATCAACACGTTGGCGTCCCCGCCGACCGGCGAGCCGGGCGCTTTTTGTTCGGCTATCTCGGGCACGATAGCCGCGTCTACCTGCAACTCACCGTCTACCTTGAGATCGGGGTGGTTGGCCCTGATGATCTCCAGCGCCTTGAGCACCTTGTCGACGTCGGCGTGCCGGGCCGACCCCTTCGTGGAAAATGACAACATGGCAACTTTCGGCTCCTCACCCAGCAGGTTTCGCATCGTCTCGGCAGTGGTGACGGCAATAGAGGCCAACTGCTCCGCATTGGGATTGGGAACGACGGCGCCGTCGGCGTAGAGGAACACCTTGTCGGGAACGTCGCGGTACTTCGGTACCGTCATCATGAAACAACTGGAGACGACCCTGATCCCTTCCTTGAGGCCGAGGACCTGGATGGCAGCGCGGAGAACGTCGCCGGTAGTATTGACGGAGCCGGCGACGGAAGCGTCGGCGCGATCGTTCCTGACCAGCATGGCGCCGAAGAAAAGGGGGTTGAGCATGGTCTTCGCAGCTTTGTCCTTGTCGATTCCCTTTGCCTTGCGGATTTCCATGAACTGTGCTACGAAATCGTTGAACTCGCCCGAGCGGGCCGGGTCGATTACCTCCACCCTCGACAGATCCAGGTCGTGCTCATCGGCCAGCCGTGCGATTTCCTTTTCATCGCCCAGGAGTGTGACGGAGGCGATCTCCTCTGAAAGAATCTTCCCGGCGGCCATGATCACGCGCGGTTCCGTTCCTTCGGGCAGGACAACTCGTCGCTTTTTCGATCTGGCGTTTTCCTTTATTCTTGACAATGCACTCATAACCGTTACCCGTTATCTATTTATTGGCGTTCACTGTTTTTCTGTACTTTGGGGTTGCTCGCTAGATTGCGGGTCGGAGAGGAAGGCCTCAATGAACCGGTCGATATCGCCGTCCATCACCGCCTGCACGTTGCCGGTTTCCACCGAAGTGCGATGGTCCTTGACCATGTTGTAAGGGTGAAACACGTAGGAGCGAATCTGCGAACCCCACTCGATCTTTTTCTTGGACTCGTCATATTTGGCCATTCGGGCCGCTTCTTTCTCCTTCTGAATCTGGTAAAGCCGTGCTTTCAGGACGGTAAAGGCGGCATCCTTGTTTTTATGCTGGCTGCGCTCCGACTGGCAGGTGACCACGATGTTGGTTGGGAGATGGGTGATGCGGACAGCGGATGAGGTCTTGTTGACGTGCTGGCCGCCCGCTCCCGAGGCCCGGAAGGTGTCTATCCGGAGATCCTCGTCGTTGATCTTGATCTCGACATTGCCCTCAACCACGGGATAGACATGCACCGAGACAAAGGATGTGTGACGCCTGGCGGCGGCATCAAACGGTGAGATCCGCACCAGCCGGTGGACTCCCGATTCCGCCTTGGCGAAACCGTATGCGAAATCACCCCTGATCTTCATCGTCGCAGATTTCAATCCCGCTTCCTCTCCCGGCTGGTAGTCCATCAGGTCCACAGAAAAGCTGCGCCTTTCGGCCCAGCGGTTGTACATGCGAAAGAGCATGTCCGCCCAGTCCTGAGATTCCGTCCCGCCGGCCCCGGGGTGGATTGTCAGGATGGCGTCGCGGTGATCATCCGGTCCGGAGAGAAGCGCGGAAAACTCAAGCTTCTGCAACTGGCCGGTCAGGTCTTTCAGGGTTGTTTCCAACTCCCGGGCATCGTCCGGGGCACCGTCAGGATCGGTGATATCGAGAAGCTCCGCGATGTCGTCGAGGTCGGAGGATAGTACGGCATGTGAATCCACCCACTTCTTATGGACCGAGACCTCTTTCAGCACCGCCTGGGCGGCCTGGTTATCGTCCCAGAAACCGGGCTGGGCAGTCTGCTTCTCTAACTCGACAATCTTATGGCGGCGACTGTCGAGGTCAAAGATACCTCGCAAGTTTGCCAAGTCTTTCTCTCAGTTCGGGCAACCTGCTCTTCAGTTCCGTGATCATCACGGGCCTAAACCTCCGTTTCCAAAGAGCCCAAATATATAGACTGCCTCAGCGGCGGTCAATCGGAAAAAGTGATATTTTTCACAACGTCGTCAGGATTCGGCGAGCCGGGAGAGATGCAATTATGCCTTGGACAACGATGCTTACCGGCGTATCTTGCCGCCTGGTTATGAAACTGGAAACCATTGTTGTCGGCCCTTTCGAGGTGAACTGTTACATCTATTGGGATGAGCAGACTACGGACGGCGTCATCTTCGACCCGGGTGGTGATGAGGGCGAGATCATTGACCGGGTGGACAGACTCGGCGTGACGCCACGGGCGATCCTGCTGACGCACGGTCATGGCGATCATATCGCTGCCGTCGAAACCGTCAAGGACCACTACCGGATTCCATTGTACATCGGCCGGGGAGACGAAGAGCTCCTGCGCGATCCATCGAAGAATGTCTCGGCGATGTACGGTCAGCCGATACGGGCGCCGGAGCCGGATTTCGTCGTGACCGACGAGCAATCAATTCGGTTAGGTACTGTTTTCCTGAAGGCGCTGGCCACTCCCGGACACACCGCAGGGGGGATGTGCTATCTGGATGAGAGGGAAGGCGGCCTGTTCTGCGGTGATACTCTGTTCTGGGGATCGGTAGGCAGAACGGACCTTTCCGGAGGCTCGGCAGTAGTGCTGTTGGAATCGATCAGAAGCAAGATACTGTCGTTGCCGGATGAAGTGATCTGCTATCCGGGGCACGGACCGAAAACCACCGTTGGCGCTGAACGCGCCAACAACCCGTTTCTCACCGGAGGCAACTTTGCCTGAGCACAGCGGGGTGACTCCGCTGGCGGATCCCGGACTGGCCGACTACCACTGCCACCCCGATTACTCGATAGACGCCCGGGGGACTGTTGAAGAGTTCTGCGAGGCGGCCCTGAAGCGCAACCTGGCGGAAATCTGCTTCACCACACACTACGACGCCAACCCGCTGTCGGAGTCCGGGGTCGGGTTCATACGCGTCGATGGAAAGATGCTGCCGGTCAGTCCGGACAATCTCGGTCCCTATGTCGACCACGTGCGGCGAGCGGCGGACCACTACTACCCGTTAGGCCTTTCGGTCAAGCTGGGAATCGAGATCGGGTGGTTCCACGGCTGCGAAGAGATTGTCGAGGAGCTGCTGGGCCGCTACAAGTTTGACCATATCCTGTGTGGTATTCATGAACTGGACAACATATGCTTTTGCTGCAGCGGGAGTTTCCAGAAGAGCTTCAGCCGCTACAGTGCTGAGGAGGTGGTCGAAGCCTACTTCTCGCAGGCGATAAGCGCTTCGCGATCAGGACTTTTCGACTGCCTGGCCCACTTGGAATACTATCTCAAGTACGGCCTGGAGTACTACGGCGAAGGTATCCGGGCTGCCGGGCGGCGTCACTTCGAGGCGCTGTTCAAGGCGCTCATTGAGAGCGGGACAGCGCTGGAGGTCAACACGGCCGGTATCCGCCACGGGCTGGGGGAATACTACCCCGGCATGGCGATGACGAATGACGCCAGACGGGCTGGTGTAAATGTGGGACATCTCGGCTCCGATGCGCACCGGCCGGACCAGGTCGGATTCGAGTTCGAGGCCGCATCGGCGCTGGTGCCGCACCCTGTCTGGTGGCACGAGGATTGAAATACCGGGGCTGACTACGCAAGCGTTGCCGAAAAGCCCGTGTCTGTGACCTCGAAGCGGCGAGGCGAATTATCAGGGAGCGAAAGTTGAAACAGCCCCGGCACATCAAGCTGCCGCGCGCGTTCTTTGAACGACCCACGTTGGAAGTAGCCCCGGACATACTGGGCAAGTATCTTGTCTATCATTCGCCTGAGGGCAAGCTGTCGGCTCGGATCGTCGAGGTGGAAGCGTACATAGGGCGTGACGACCCGGCCTGCCATGCCTCCAAGGGACTGACCCCGCGTACCCGCCCCATGTTCGGCCCGGCGGGATTCACGTACGTCTACTTCGTCTACGGTATGTACCACTGCCTGAATCTCGTCACTGAGCCGGAAGGTACGCCGGCGGCTCTTCTCGTGCGTGCAGCCGAACCGGATGAAGGCCAGAGTGTGATGGGTCGTCATTCTCCGGGCAAGGATGGCACGGAACTGCTGAGCGGTCCCGGGAAGTTATGCCGTTCATTTGGTCTGACGGCAGACCAGAACAGCCTTGATCTGGCTGGTGACACGATCTATATAGAAGACCGACAGTGTAAAGTTGAGAACGTTGGACAGTCCCGGCGTGTTGGTATCAGAGTGGGCGTGGATCGTCCCTGGCGGTTCTTTGACGTCGATTCGCAGGCGGTCTCGCAAGCGCGATGAACACCGGGCATCTACTTGTAGAAATATCCGGCCGTTTATTCGATCTTCCTCGGCAAGTGCCCACGTCGTGAGTTGATTTGAGCTTGTGTAAGCGCTGTATGCACCGGATATTGCCCGAAACGATCTTGAGGGTGATATGTTTGGTGCCGACTTCATACAACGCGCTATCCTTGCCGCTCCGGCAATTCTGTTCGCGCTGACCGTGCATGAGTTTTGCCATGCCTGGACCGCTCTTCGGTTCGGCGATACTACGGCACGCGACATGGGGCGGCTGACGCTCAACCCGCTGGCGCACCTGGATCTGTTCGGGACGCTCATGATGTTTATCTCGCAGTTCCGATTCGGATGGGCCAAGCCGGTGCCGGTCAATCCCATGAACCTTCGCGGTAATCCGCGCGTCGCCGACTTCTGGATATCAGCCGCCGGGCCGCTTTCCAACCTGGCGCTGGCTTTTCTCTTCGGCATGATCTTTCGCATCGTCGGCGGCATGTCCATCCAGTTGCCCCAGGGTGTCTACATGTTCCTGTTTCTGTCGGTGATGATAAACGTATCCCTGGCGTTTTTCAACGTGCTGCCGCTCTACCCGCTGGACGGCTCCCATATACTGAGAAACCTGCTGCCACCCGAATATGAGCCGACCCTCAACAAGATCGAGAGATTCTCTCCCATCATCCTGATTGCGCTCATCGTCGTCGGTGGATTCTGGAAAATCCTCGGGCCGTTTATTTCGGTGTTTGTATATATCTTCTCGGGAATCCGGATATAGAACCATGGCGCGAATAACCGCCCGGCCTGCCATTATGGCGATCTGTCTGCTGGTTGTGGGCTGCGCTCCCACTTACAAAGCTCCACCGATGCACGAGCAGACTGCGAAGACAGCTTCGACCGGGAAAGTCAAGGTCGACGCCTACCTGTTCAACGCCAGGCTCCGTCGGGACGGCAAGCCGACCTCGTTTCGCCTGGAACTCTTGCAGACCGATTCTGCGGTTGTGTTGGGTGGGCGCGGGTATTTGGGGCGGGGCGCTCTCAAGGGGCGCATGACGGCCGACTCGCTGGAGATCTACTTCCCGGCGACCAACGAATACCTGTACGAATCGGTAGCCGACATGGTCGTTTCCTCATTTTGTCCCGGCCGTATGCAGGGGCTGAACCTGATGAGACTGCTGCGCCGGTTGCCTCAGGCGAGCGACTTCAATGTGGACGCCACCCTGGAACGCGACGACAGCGACCGGAAGCGGCCGCGCTTTTCTCTCTCGTGGCCGGATTGCCCCTGGCGGTTGCAGCTTGCATACAATCGGCAGAAGACAAGCTGGCGGCTACAGGAAATCCGCTTTGATGACGGCGAAAAGACCAGCTTCACGGCCAAACGGCGCTCTTTCAAAGAACAGACCGCCGTGACACGAAAGAGACTGAAGCCGGCTGTCCCAGTCGACGCTGTTCGCGTAAGCCCCTAAATCCCCGCAGGTTATACGAGTGTTACCGC
>JAGLXI010000166.1 GCA_023132995.1 Candidatus Zixiibacteriota bacterium
CCGGTCACGATGGCGCCGCGGCGCGCCCACGAGAGTGTGTCCATCCCAAACTGGCACATCAGGTGCAGAAGCCGCTTGCCGCCCACTTCACCAAGCGCGGCTAATTCAAGGTCGTGCAGGCTGCACCATCCTGCGAGGAACTCCTTTACTTTGTAGTCCGGGTGTTTCCAGTGGACTTCCACCATCTCGTTCCAGGCGACGCGGTTCTTCTCGTGGTCGGGATGGGGCATTATTTCCTCGCTTTGAGCATCGCGATCAGCCCTATCAGCAGGAAAAGACCGTTGACGCCCCATACCGCCAGCTCTCTGGGGACTTTCTCGTTGTAGCCGGCGGACTGCAGGCTCCGGAGAAGTACAAAATAGGCCAGCGAAATCAGCGTCCCGACCGCAATCGAAACGGCAATCCCGCCCCGTTTCGGACTGGCCGCAAAGGGAATGCATATCAACACCACGATACATGACGACAGCGGGTATGAGAACTTCATATCCAGGTCAATCGCCTCCCGCACATAAGGGCCGCCCGTACGTTTCATCGTCTCGATGTAAGCCTTCAAGTCTTGGTAGCCCATGTCTTCCGGCTTTCCTACTCGCTTGGAGAAATCGGCCGGCTTTTCCTGGATTTCACTCAGGATCATGACGTGGAACGGTTCGTAGGACTCACCCAGGGCGTCGAAAGTGCGAACGACCCCCTGCTTGGCAATCCACTGGTGATCGGAGTACTCTATGCGAGCGGCGGTAATGATCTCTCGGAGGCGGTTGTCTTCCGTCTTGAAAATGCGCACGTCTGTTCCCTCGGCCCTCTTGACATTGAAATTGGCAATGGTGTAGAAATGGCCCTTTTGAATCTGACGGTAGATGTTTGCAATCTGGTTGTGCACTCTTCGCGACCGACGCTCGATAGTGAAGTTCTTGATCTCGAGCCGCCTCTTGTTGGCCTGTGGATACAGGAATTCATTGTAATAGAAATGGCCGCCGGCCAGAAGCAGGGTCGTCAGGAAGAACGGTGTCATGATCCGATAGAGCGAGATCCCTGATGCCTTCATGGCCAGAATCTCATTTTTCCTGGCAAGGATTGAAACCGAGAAAAGTGTGGCCAAAAGGACGAACATCGGGAAAAACGACTTGATTACCCAACCACCGAAATAGACATAGTACTCGATTATCATTGCCAGGGAAACGTCGTGGTCGATGAAGTCGCGCAGCTCCTCGACGGCATTTATTACAATAATGGTAAGTCCTACTGCTACTGCTACTACCAGCAACGAAATAAAGAAGAACTTTAGAAGATAGAGATCGACAATCCTGATCATTGCGCCTGTTACTTCTTTCTCCGAAAGTAGGCCAGCACAGGTTTTTCGCTGACAACAACATAGAGCAAATACAGTCCTAGGACTCCCATGAGGACGTTGGCGCCCCACATAGCCCAGAAGGGCGACATAAGGCCGCGGTCGGCGAGGTCCTCACCGCCGATCAGAAAAGCCCAGTAGACGATGAACAGGAAGATGGAAATGGCGATGGCCAGACCCATGCCGCCACGCCTGGAGAGCACGGCCAGCGGAGCCCCCAGTATGACGAAGGCCAGTGATGCGGCGGGGATGGAGTATTTCTTATGGATCTCGATGTTGTACTTGTTAGCGGTCTTTCTCTGGGCCAAGATCTGTCGTTTGCCCCTTTCCACCTTACGTGCGAAGGCGCTGGCGTTGGCCCGAATCTCTTCGTAGGCGGCAGAATCGGTCATCTCGCCCTCCTTATGCCAGGCCAGGCTGTCCA
>JAGLXI010000167.1 GCA_023132995.1 Candidatus Zixiibacteriota bacterium
CCGGATCACAGGAACTTGGGACTTACTTCGTTCCACAAGTTCATTAATGGAACCGACCCGGATGACTTCATTGAAACCTACAACTACATGCAGGGGCTGAATGCCGACGGCATGCCCCTGCCCAATGGAACTCACTACGCCTGTCCTGGTGATCCAGTGACCGGCGCCGGAGATGTTGATTTCAACGACGCGGACCGAAGGATGATGGGCACCTGCGGACCGTTCACACTCCTGCCGGGTGACAGCCAGTATCTGCTTGTGAAAACGGTCGTGGGGCAGGGAAACGACCGCCTCGAATCGATCACGAAGTTGAGGGAAATTCTCAACATGATCGGCCCCTGCTGCGCTATCCGAGGGGACATCAACCATGATGGTTCACCAGTGTTGGATATCTCAGATTTGATTTATCTTGTCAACTACATGTTCCAGGCAGGGCCGGAGCCTTACTGCCGCGAGGAGGCGGACGTCAACGCCAGTGGATCAGACGTGATCGACATCGCTGACCTGATCTATCTGGTCAACTACATGTTCCTGGACGGCCCCGAACCGCCGCCGTGCCCGTAGGCGGCGCGGCGACGCCGCTTTTGCTGACTACATGATTGCGGTTACCCGTAGTTCTTGTAGGTCGGGCCCCCTGTGGGCCTGACACTGCCTGTCGGAACCGCAGGGGTTCCGACTCACGACTACTTATATGTTTGCCGGCAACCCGCCGTGGCTGCGTTGCCCGTAAATCCTTGCTGGAAGCGAGAATGCGCTTGACAGCATGTGTTCCTGTAGCTATTATATAATGGTGTAGTCTCGGGTGTGCTGTCCGTGACGGCACGGAGGGTTCGTTTTAGCATTGACCGCAAAATACTATCCAAAATCCATAACCTTCGAGGAGGTTCCAATGAAGCGTTTCATCTCAATCATGATCGCTGTGGCTGCAGTCGTCATCCTGGCGTTTACCGCCGCTGCCGACGTGCCGCAGATGATCAACTACCAGGGGCGGTTGACTGATGACCAGGGCGGTCCGGTCACATCGACTGTCTCGATGACATTTACGATCTATGATGCATCAGTTGGCGGCGACTCCAAGTGGACCGAAACTCAGAGCGCGGTGACTGTCACTGATGGTCTGTTCAATGTCCGTCTGGGTTCGGTCAATCCGATATCGGATACGGTCTTCAACGAGGACAATCGCTATCTGGCTATTACTGTGGGGGGTGATGCAGAACTTACTCCACGGACTATGATGGTTGCCGTTCCGTATGCTTCTCGAATTGCGACAGTAGATGGCGCTAGCGGAGGCAACATCACAGGCAGTGTATCGATCGGCTTAAACAACAACAACACCGGATTGTACAGTTTCGTTGCTGGAAAAGACTGCGCTGCAAGTGATAACTGGTCTACTGTTGGCGGTGGATTCCTGAACCAAGCTACCGAAGAAAGCGCTACTGTGTCAGGTGGGTCGGGCAACAGTGCAACCTTCCCCCGTGCCACAGTTGGTGGCGGGTGGTGCAACCATGCAAGTGGTTATAATGCCACTGTTCCCGGTGGAAATCAGAACGAAGCTTCAGGTACAAATTCATTTGCTGCCGGACGCAGAGCAAAAGCTATCAATGATGGGGCGTTCGTTTGGGGGGATAACACATCCGCCGACTTCGCGTCAACAGGAGACAACCAATTCCTTGTCCGCGCTTCAGGTGGTGTCGGTATCGGACTCAATAACCCGACAACCGCTCTTGAAGTCAACGGCACAATAAAATCAAGATCGGGTGGGTTCGAATTTCCCGACGGATCAACCCAGACAATGGCAAGCATAACGGTACCGGTCGGGTCTATAATCGCCTGGGTTAAATCATTTCCCAACACACCCGTCCTGCAGGAGGAATATGTCGAATGCAATGGGCAAACACTTTCTGATCCTGATAGTCCGTATAATGGCCAGACTATCCCTAACCTGAACGGTACGACCGGTATTCACAGATTTCTTAGGGGTAACCTTACCTCGGGTGGTACCGGGGGGTATTTGAAACATGAACATACCGTTTCTACATTACCATGGCCAGTACAGTCCGGATTCACAGGTGCTGCTGCCCAAGTGATTACTTACACTACAAGTAATGAGTCCCATCTCCCACAGTATTATCATGTCGTGTGGATCATGAGGATTAAGTAGAACAAAAGTAGATTTAACACATTTGGTGTAATGAAAGACGTGAATCGTGGTTTCAAAACATCTATATGGGAAATCTCGGTTGTAAGGAGAGATGAATATGCAGAAGAATTCTATCGTATTGATTACGCTGCTCCTTCTGGTAGCCTGTTCTATGGTGTGGGCTACTGGAATCGACAAATCCGAAGCAAAACAGAGTGCTATCGGGCAGCAGACCAACCAGGCGACCTCCTCCCCCCGCGCAGGTGAGCAGATCAACTGGCAGGTAATCTCGGCGGGAGCCACTGATGCATCTTCGACCAACTACGGTCTTAAGGGCACCACCGGCCAGACCTCCGTCGGTGCGGGTAGCTCGACCAACTACGGCGTGTCTCATGGCTTCTGGCAAGAGACGGGCGGTGGTTGCTGCGTGCTCCGTGGTGATGTTGACCACAGCGGTGTCCCACCGGTTGATATTGCCGATCTGGTCTACTTGGTCGACTTTATGTTCAATGCCGGCCCCGTGCCAGACTGTTTCGACGAAGGTGATGTAGACGCCAGTGGTGTCGAACCTATAGACATAGCTGATTTGGTCTATCTGGTCGACTTCATGTTCAACGCCGGGCCGATACCCCCT
Organism: Candidatus Zixiibacteriota bacterium; assembly: GCA_023132995.1. Lineage (GTDB taxonomy): Bacteria > Zixibacteria > MSB-5A5 > GN15 > FEB-12 > JAJRTA01. The sequence continues at coordinate 2,775 of JAGLXI010000167.1, forward strand.
CCGTGCCCGTAGGCGACGCGGCGATGCCGCTCTTGTTGATTGGCGATATCAACGTGTTTGTTAACAACATGTTCGAAGATGGTCCGCCGACGCTGAGGCCCTGAGTCGAGTTCTGATCAAATAAGCGCGACGGCGAAAAAATGTGACACTCATTGCTGCGCGCTGTGTTATAATTGTTACAGCGTGCATTTCCGACAATAATAAGATGGGTTGCCCCTTCCCCCTCAGCCGCTGCACGCGATCTCACCGGCTGAGGGTTCCCGGGAAACTGCAATCCCGTAAAACCCGAGACCCGGTCAGGGATGACTGGAGGATCAGATGCCGTACGATCAGGACATGAAGCTTTCCGACAACGCCCTGGCGGTGCTCAAGAAGCGTTACCTGGCCAAAGACAAGCAGGGTCGGGTTGTTGAGACCCCGAAGGACCTGTTCGGACGCGTGGCTGGGTTCATCGCCGAAGCCGACCGCAACTACGGCGCCGACGAGGAACAGGTCGTAACCACCGCCAGTGGTTTCCTTGAGGTCATGACGCGTCTTGAGTTCCTGCCCAACTCACCGACTCTGATGAACGCCGGTCGACCGTTGGGGCAGCTTTCGGCCTGTTTCGTTCTTCCGGTGGGCGACTCGATGGAGGAGATATTCGAGGCTAACAAAAACGCCGCCCTGATCCACAAATCCGGCGGCGGCACAGGCTTTTCGTTTTCACGGCTCAGGCCGCGCAACTCGGCGGTGGCATCGACGTCGGGCGTGGCATCGGGACCGGTTTCGTTTATGAAAGTATTCAACGCCGCCACCGAGGCGGTCAAGCAGGGCGGAACCCGTCGTGGGGCCAACATGGCGATACTCCGCGTCGATCACCCCGACATACTGGAGTTCATCACCTGTAAGGATGATACCTCGGAGATGACCAACTTCAACCTCTCCGTCGCCATCACCGACGCTTTCATGGAGTCGCTTGAACACGGCCGGCCGCACCCCCTGTTCAATCCTCACACCGGGCTAACCCACACCATCGACGGTGACGAGGTGTTGCTTGACGCGCGGGAGATTTTCGATTTGATCATCGATCGCGCCTGGCGGACAGGTGAGCCGGGAGTCATCTTCATCGACCGCATGAATCGGCTCAACCCAACCTACCCGGCGGAGACGATTGAGGCCACCAATCCCTGCGGCGAGCAACCCCTGCCGCCGTACGATTCCTGCAACCTCGGTTCAATCAATCTGAAGGCGTTCGTGAAAGGACCCCTCCCGGCTGACTACACTGTGTCCAGCCCTTCGCATGGCCTCGACTGGGAACGCCTTGCGGCAGTGATTCGCACCGGTGTGCATTTTCTCGACAATGTTATAGACCGCAACAAATACCCGGTTCCCGCCATCAAGGAGCAGACCATTAAGAACCGTCGTATCGGCCTGGGAGTCATGGGTTGGGCTGACGCTCTGGTCAGGCTGGGTCTGCCATATAATGCCGAGCAGGCATTCCAGCTCGGCGAGGAAGTGATGGCCTTTGTTCAGAACGAAGCTCGCAAGCATTCGTCCGAACTGGCCAAGACGCGCGGCAGATTCCCCAACTGGGAGAACTCAGTCTATGCCCGCGACAATGTCGCCATGCGCAACGCCGCCGTTACGACCATTGCTCCCACCGGCACCATCTCGATACTCGCCGGCGTCTCATCGGGAATCGAGCCATATTACGCTGTTGCTTTCGAGCGGAACGTCATGAACGGCACTCGCCTCATTGAGACGAACCCGCTCTTTGAGCAGATCGCCCTCGAGAGCGGATTCCACAGTGACGACCTGATAAGAAAAGTGGCTTCGCGGCGCTCGCTTTCGGATATGACGGAAATCCCCGACGAGGTCAAGGCCGTCTTTCTGACCGCAGCGGATATCTCACCCGAGGAGCATATCCGGATGCAGGCGGCCTTCCAGAAACATTGCGATGCGTCGGTTTCCAAGACCATCAACTTTCCGGCTTCGGCCGCCCGCGAGGATGTGCGCAAGGCGTTTGAGCTGGCCTACCGCTCAGACTGCAAGGGGGTGACCATTTATCGCGACAACTCCCGTCCCAACCAGGTCCTGTCGACTCGGACGACGACAGAGACAGACAAGTCCGCCGGGACTGTGGCGCAAGTGGAAAAACGGCCCGAGGCTCTCCCCGGCATCACAGAGAAGATCAGAACCGGCTACGGCAACCTCTATGTCACGGTCAACACCCGCGACGGCCGCCCCTTTGAGGTATTTGCGCACATCGGCAAGTCCGGCTACACGACGATGGCCGACACCGAGGCGATATGCCGCCTGATCTCGCTGGCTTTGCGCACTCGCGTGCCGGTGGGTCAGATCATCCGGCAGCTTCGCGGGATCGGTGGTTCCAGCCCCGTGTTCTCCGGCGGGGCCAAAGTCTCATCCATACCGGACGCCATTGCGCAGGTCCTGAGCAGGCATTTCGGCTCTGACGAGGAAACTGCTGACATGGGCGGAGTCGCGGGCGAAGTCTGCCCTGAATGCAGCGGCGTGATGATTTTCGATGCTGGCTGTTTCTCCTGCCCCAGTTGCGGCTATTCCACCTGCTGACCCTGCCGATATAATTACATAAGCACTTGTCAGCCTTTTGGCGCGAATAGTAATATGGCAACACAGAGATTCATACCGGCCGGTCGCACCGCACTCGTGCAACCGGCGACCAGTCAAAGGGATCCCGAGCGGCAGAATGTCGACCCTGGTGTAGCTCAGGTAGCGCTTCAGGTTCAAACCGAATATGCCCACAATCCCTATCCCCGCATTACGACCACGATACTTAACTCGGGCCAGGTGGTGCACAAGGTTGAGAAAAAGCTCGACCGGGCGGTGCAGTCACTCGAAGAACAACAGCGGGTAGAGGGAATGCTCAACCATCAGCACTCCGAAGTTGTAGCCATCCTGAAGAGACAACAAGGCCACGCCTTGGTGAGTCGGGAGGATGCACAGGAAGCCCCGGTCAAGTCTACCTCCATTGTCGAGCGACTCCGCGCGATACCGGGTTCGGAGCACATATTCCGACTGGATAACAAGGGCGATTTCATAGGGCGAGCAACCGAGACGCAGTTTCGGAAATCGTTCAAGTCCGTCTTCAAGAACCTCCCGTCGCTGATGGAGGTATTCGCTGAACTGGCAGGGGACTTCTCGCAACCACAGCGGCAATCCGGCGTCTGCGAGGTTGAGCGGGACCGGCTGTACTTTGCCTCCACCGGCAGTGAATGTATTTTTATCACCGTTCGTCGCGTTGACCGCGACACTGACTACGAAAAAGCTATCAAAGAAGCCATCAGCGACGCCGGCGTTGCCGGT
>JAGLXI010000168.1 GCA_023132995.1 Candidatus Zixiibacteriota bacterium
TCCCTGGCGTCGCCGGTCACGGTCGAGTCATCACTTTCAAACCTGAATGTGAACTCCTTTGGCGGTGGGCCATAGGCGTATACTAACAGCGTGTAGACCTCGCTCAGCATCTGCTCTTTCCGCTGGCGCAGGTCGTTCTCCTCTTTGCCGTCGGTGTGCATCCGGCGCAACTCGGATGCGAAACCTCGAAGCTTGACGGTAGCGAGTTTGTTGATCATCCCGGTGCTGGTGGACTGCTTCGTCTCCGGCATGGCCGAAATGGGCGCCAGTCCGTATTTCTCTACCAAGCCGGTGACATAGTGCCACCAGCCGCCATCGCCGATGGGGGACTCGATGACTATCTGCAATGTGCGATCATCGATGGGGCGGTCCCGGAGAAAGATGATCTGTTCCAGGAAGTTGTTGGCTTTTTCGAGCTTGTCCCAGAAAGTAAGGTAGGGCTGTGACAGTTCAAACTCCTTCAGCTTGAGCTGTGCCATGACATCTCGCGACAGGATGTTCAGACCGGCAAACAGCCAGCAGCGCCCGGAGCTCTTCTGGTTGGTGATGCCGCTTGTTTCCAGTTTGTGGTTGAACACCTTGTTGTGGGTGAGCAGCTTCTGCCGGTTGAGAGACAGCGACTTGATGCTATTGTTCGTAACGGCATTGATCGTGGCTGTTGGATAACCGTCTTCGGCAAAGTTTCTCTCGTATTGCTCAATTAGCTGCCTGACGACCGCCCCCTCCGGAAGGTCGGCTGCCGTCAGTGAGCAGCCAATGGTTAATGTCAGGATACCGACCAGGCTGAGTGCGCCTTTCATGGTTGTCTCCTTCTGCGTGTGACCGGCGAGATAGCAACCGGCCGCCGGTTGTATGCTTTGGCACGCAATCTAATGAAAAAGGCGCGGGTTGGTAAGCGAATAGTGTTGCTGAACCGCGTGGTATGTGATGCACAGCAGGGGATCATCCGGCGACTCATTCCTGGCAGATACTCGGATCGGTTTGACTCGAAGGGTCAGAAAAAACTTTCCAGCCCTGTCTCGCGGCCTATATTGCGCCGTGAAATCGGATAGAACTGATGTTATTGAGGCAGCAATGGCCAGAGACAAGAAGAAGACAGACAAAGTCAAACCGCGAGTACTAAAAGGATTCCGCGACTACTCACCGCGCGAGCAGATCGCTTGGGAGACGATGCTCTCCAAAGTACGCGAGGTATTCGAACTGGCCGGTTTCCTGCCGTACCGAACAGCCGCGCTGGAACACGCCGAGGCGTTGCTGGGGCCGCACTACAGCACGGATTCGCTTGCGGAACTGTTTGGTTTCAAGGGGCCGGACGATGTAGACATGGCGCTGCGTTATGAGTTCACGCTCTCCCTGGCGCGGTACGTGGCCGGCAATCCCGATCTGCCGCTGCCGTTTCGAGGGTACCAGTACGGCCCGGTCTGGCGCGTGGACAAGCCGGGGCCGGGGCGGTTTCGGGAGTTCATGCAGTGTGATATCGATATCGTCGGCACGCAGAACCTTCTTGCCGACGCCGAGATCATCGCCGTCATGGTCAACACTTTTGAACACCTGGGCATCCGGGATTTCAAGGTACGCTACTCCAACCGCAAAATTCTCAACGGGCTGGTTCAATATGCCGGTATACCAGAAGAGGTTGGCCCTGATGTCATGCGCGTGATCGACAAGCTCGAAAGGCAGGGCCGGGACGCAGTCTTGCTCGAGTTGGGGCCGGGGCGAGTCGACAAGTCGGGCGACAA
>JAGLXI010000169.1 GCA_023132995.1 Candidatus Zixiibacteriota bacterium
GGCGACCCGCTGGAGAAGGCCGCGAATATGCTTGCCAGCGCCAAAGTCGCCGAGGAAGGCATCGCAGAACTGCGCGAGATTCAGGGTCACCTGAAGGCGATGAAAGTCGACCATTCCAAGACGGCTATAGATCTGACCGTGGTGCGTGGTTTGGCGTACTACACCGGGCCGGTGTTCGAGACCAGCCTGCTCAAGCTTCCGGAGTTCGGGTCTGTGTTTTCCGGCGGACGATACGATAATCTTGTCGATCGCTTTCTGAACCGTCCCGTGCCGGCGGTGGGATCGTCGATTGGTATCGACCGTCTACTGGCGGCGTTGATCGAACTGAAAGCGCTGAAACTACCGGAGGCGACCTCGCAGGTACTCGTGACCGTGATGGACCGGCAGCGGCTTCCGGATTATCTGGCCATCCTCGGAAAACTGCGCGGAGCGGGCATTCGCTCGGAGGTCTACTCCGGTGATACCAAGAATCTGACCAGGCAACTCAAATACGCCGACAAGGTGGGCATCCCGCTGGCGGTCATTGCCGGTTCCGATGAGTTTGACGCCGGGACAATCACGATCAAGAACCTGGCTGCCGGGCGCGAAAAGGCAGTCGATACGGTCGACCGCGAACAATGGCTGAAAGCCGAAGATATCCAGCAGACCATTCCCATCGCGGACCTCGTTGATTACCTGAACAAGCATCTTGATGTGGATCGCTGAGTCGCCGCGGGGTAATCCGGCTTTAATGTTGACACTGTCCATCCGTGCTCCTATGATACCGCCGGTTCGCTGGTTGGGTTGCCGGTGGATTGAAGCAGAGATACGTGGTTGGTGGTAATCGGCAATGTCTGAAGATATCGTATATGCCGGGATTGATATCGGGGGGACGAACATCAAGTTCGGGCTGGTCGATTCGAAAGGCAAGATCATCCACCGTGAACACCGACCGACCATGGCCGAAAAGGGCGCCACGCCCTTGATGCACCTGGTCACCAACATCAGTGAGCGGCTGCTCTATTATGCCGCCGAGGAAGAGTATCCCGTGAGATGGCTGGGGGTGGGGACACCAGGGGCGGTCGATTTCCGTACAGGCAAAGTGATAGGCCCAAGCCCCAATATCAATGGTTGGCAGGGAATGGAGATCGGCCGCATACTCAAGGAGCGGCTCAACATGCCGGTCTATGTCGACAACGATGCCAACGTTGTAGCGCTGGCCGAGACCCGGTTCGGAGCGGCAATAGGATCGGACTCGGTGGTCTGTGTTACGGTGGGCACCGGTGTCGGCGGGGGGATTATGATCGGCGGCAAGCTGTGGCGCGGTGCGGATTTCTGCGGAGCGGAACTGGGGCACGTGCCGATCAGTATGGACGGGCCCGTCTGTTCCTGCGGTCAACAGGGATGTATCGAAGCCTACTGCTCCTCAAGCGCCATACTGGGGCGCACGCGTGTCAGGCTGAAGAAGGAGATGACTCCGGCGTTCCAGAACGTTCTCGAAGGAGACCTGGACAAACTGAGCATAAGGAAGCTCTTTGCAGCACACCAAAAAGGCGATCCGGTGGCTGCAGAGGTGCTGAACGAAACGGCCCGATACCTCGGCGTCGGCCTGGCCGGAATTGTGAATCTTCTCAATCCCAGGAGCGTAGTAATAGGTGGCGGCGTCGCCGACGGCGGTGGCGGCTTTGTCGAGGCGGTGGCGGTGGCCATAAGGGAACGGGCGTTTGCGTCGGCGGTGGAACACCTGAACATCGTCAAGGCCGCTCTGGGAAATGATGCCGGTTTTATTGGCGCCGGCCTGCTGGGAGAGATGAACGCGTGAGAACTCAGAGGAACTACAATGGACATTGAACAGAATCGCCGCCCCTTAGCTTTCGGGCTGGCCGGCTTGTATGGTTATATCTTTGCTATCATGTTTCTGCTTTACGGCGCGGTCAACATCGTTCTCGGTTTCCTCGATCACAATTACACCGACATAGGCAAACCGGTTGCGATTCTCATAATGGGTCTGGTCTTTCTGGCTCCGGTCATCGCCTATTACGAGTTGAAAACCTGGGGCTACTGGGGCCTGGTTGTTCTGAACGGTCTTGTTGTCGTTGGCGCCCTCGTCAACATCTCGCAGCACTACAATATAGTACCGCTGGTGCTGTCCGGCGCCTCTCTGTATTTTCTGTTGTCCCCTGCGACGAAAGACCATTTGTTCAAGCGGCGCTAATTTTCGATTGACACTGACCGAAAAGGTAATAAATTGGCGGGCCTGACTGCATTGACGGTCTGTCGATTGAATGGCGCCCTAGCTCAGTTGGTAGAGCAACGGACTGAAAATCCGTGTGTCGGCGGGTCGATTCCGCCCTGCGGCACCATAAGGCAAATTTTTCGGGGCATGCTGAAAATTTTACCCCGTAGTCGCCAAAGGCGACTTTGCGGGGCCGTG
>JAGLXI010000017.1 GCA_023132995.1 Candidatus Zixiibacteriota bacterium
GCCTGAACGTCGGCCATCTGCCCGCCCAACATCCCCTCGGTGCCTATTGCGCGGGCAAGTTCGGCAACCGCCTCCGTGGAACCGGCGCGGGCCAGAAGCCCAAAGGCGATATCGTGCAGCGCATCACCGGCCAGAACGGCGGTGGCCTCATCGAACTTCCTGTGACAGGTGGGGATCCCGCGGCGAAGGTCATCATCGTCCATGCACGGCAGGTCGTCATGAATCAACGAGTAAGTATGCACCATTTCGAGAGCCGCCATAGCGTGGTGAATAGGCAGGTCCTCGCCTTCGGACACACCCCCACAGTACTCGTAGGCGGCCAGTGAAAGCAGAGGTCGCAGCCGTTTTCCGCCCGCCATCACCGAATAGCGCATGGCGGCGTGGAGCCGTCTCGGCTCGGCAGTCTCCGGGGGTAGATAACGATCCATAAGGCCGTCCACCAGACGCCGGCCTTGCTGCAGGAAGAGCTCGCCGTCAACGGCCCGAGCGGGCATCAATCGTCAACTCCCTCTTCATCGAAATCCTCCTCGACCGGTACACCGGTGTTTTTGGCCACTAACTTGATTTTCTTGTCAGCGGCATCCAGCTTCTTGTGGCACTCCTGCGCGATCTCGAGACCCTCACTGTACAGATCGATGGAGTTCTCCAAAGACGCCTCGCCGGACTCCAGCAACGAGGTTATCTCATCCAGTCGAGCTACTGCCGACTCAAAGTCCTTAAACTTCTTTGCGGGTGGCATCGGTGTTCTTTCCCTTTGTTTTCTCCACGATCGACACAACCTGACCGTCAGTGAGAACCGTCTCCATCCTGTCGCCGGGTTCGATATCTTCCACTTTGCCAATCACCCTGCGATCCGGCAGGCAGCGGCTGACAGAGTAACCACGGGCCAGTATCTTCAAAGGAGACAACGTCTCCAGCCGGGCCACCGACAAAGATAAGCGGTTTCGGTACTTTTCAAAGCTGTTTTTCCCGGCCGAGACAAGCGCGCGCAGCAACTGGTCGAGGTATTGCTGACGCTGGAGAACCAGATCGCGGGGTCGAGCGAATACGGGCCGGTCGAGCAGACCGTGCAACTCCCGTCGGGCGTTGCGGACGATATTCCGAAGCACAACCGCCTGGCGGCTGACGGCCTGGTTGACCGACTCGATATATTCCCGCTGCGACCAAACGGCCAGTTCGGCCGCCGCTGACGGTGTCGGCGCGCGAAGGTCGGCGGCGAGGTCGCAAAGTGTGATGTCGACTTCATGCCCCACCGCCGAGATGACCGGGATACCGGATGCAGCCACCGCACGCACGGTAACTTCGGTATTGAACGGCCACAGGTCTTCCAGGGAGCCGCCGCCGCGCCCGACGATGATCACATCAATATCGGAACGGCTGTTGAAGTACTCGATTCCGGCTGCAATGGTTTGCTCGGCGCCGTCCCCCTGTACCTGGGCGGAGTAAACAACAAGCTCAACACAGCGGTTGCGCCGCCGGGCGATTTGAATGATATCGTGGACAGCCGCGCCGGTGGGGGAGGTAACCACGCCGATCCTGCCCGCGTAGTCGGGAATCGGCAGCTTGCGGTCGTCGTCAAACAGCCCTTCGGCGGCAAGTTTCTCGTGAAGCTGGCGGAAAGCCAACTCCAACTCACCCACTCCCACCGGCACCAGCTTTCGACAGTTCAACTGGTAGCTGCCGCCCTTTTCGTAGACGGTAATATCACCATAAGCAAGCACCTTCTGGCCGTCTTCCGGCTCGAACTTGAGATAGCCGCCGGCGGAACGCCAGATAGTGACCCGGATGGTGGCGCGGTCGTCTTTCAGGTTCAGGTAGCGGTGCCCGGAACCATGGTGGTGGTAGTTTGATATCTCCCCTTCGATCCAGATGCCTTGAAACGACTCCTCCAGCCGCTCCTTGATCAGGCGCGTGATGGCGCTGACCGTGTATGCCTCTGGGCTGTTCAACATGATTCAGTATACTCGCGCTCTCGACGTCTAAGCAAGGACAAAACGCGGATGCCGGTTAGAGCGCACCTCGTGTCTCCCCCCACGGCTGGGTATGTGACCTTTGGCGCATTGCCTCATTGCAGAATGTTACCGAAGGTATAGTGGCGGTCAGATACGTTTCCTCACATTAGAGGTTACCGAGACCAGTTTGAAGATGGCTTTCAGTTGTCTATCAATTTGTCGTCTGAGTTTGAATGGGTCAAGTGATTGGTGCTGTTTTTTGAGAGTACTTTTGTTTTCCTCTGAGAGGTGGGGTGACTCGAC
>JAGLXI010000170.1 GCA_023132995.1 Candidatus Zixiibacteriota bacterium
GACATTATCACTTTGCGGTAACACCACGCCGTTGTCAACTGTTGCTGAAGCGCACCGTCATTGTCAGCACCTGTGTCTGACCGCTTCCCACCGTGACATCAAAGTAGACGGTGGTGGCGTCCTTCTTGATGAACGGCAGGCTGGACTCCCTGATCTCCCAGAATCCGTACAAACGTTTCTCCACCCGGACCGTCACCTCTTCGGCTTTCCGGTTGCGAATCTCAATCTCGTACTTTCGATCTTCAACTCTCTGAGAAATCCTGGTCTGGTCCATCAGCCTTTCCTCGGCCACGATGTCGAAGGCGTTCCCGACTTTCACAATGATCTCTTCGTCGCGGGGGGTATGCTTGATGTAGTCTTCCCCGATCAGGATCATGGAGCCGTCCTCGTCCGCCTTGAACATTCGCATGCGGCCGGCAGGAAGCGGCATACCGAGACCGGCGGAGGCTGAGTTCGTGAACTTGACCGCCACCCCGACGTCGGTGGGGTGAACTTGCGGCCGGTAGGTGTAGATTTTCTCCACGGCAGTGCCGGCCGGCTCGAACAGTGATATTTGCTTGATCTCCTTGTCCGCCAGCGTGGCCCGGCGCGGCAAGGTGTAGAGATGGTACTCGAAGAAGGCCTTTTCCTCGAAGCCGCCGGCACCTTCCATATCGGCCGTGGCCAGCGCTTTCATCCTGCCCCACTGCGGTGGCGGCGCCGCCCGGCTGATGTCGCCGGCTACGAGCTTCAGGGTAGCGTCGGTATAGGTCTTCCCGGACTTGTTAGTTATGGATGACCACCCCGACAACTCAAGTTCACTCTCATCACTGCTGAGAAGGCCGACATACTCGGCCTGCCAGTCCATGCCCGCCGTCTGATAGCCTACCCGGCAATCGAGACTCCCGCTGGTGCTGGAGTTGTAGAGCCAGAACAGCGTCGGCCTGGTGACCAGGCCCTCGGGCAGACTGGGGAAACTGACCTCGGCGATGTTCTCAAGGAGAACTATCTTGATGCGACCGCCGAGTTCGCGAAGGGTTACCTCGCGGCTGCTGTGCGCCAACAGACTCCCGGCGTAAAGCCGACCATCCTTATCGATCAACTCGATCTCCTGGTCGATGTACTTGGCGTACATCGCAGCCGGGCTAACCAGGTCAAAAGCGTAGTTCTGCTCCAGGATCGTCACCTGGCGTTCCGGCACATCGAACCGAACCGAAGCCGCGTCTATCAGCTGCGGAACATCGCGGAAGGCCAGCCGGTTGGTCCCTTCCTTGAACTCAAGTCGCCGCGTCTCGCTGACCACTCCCAGGTTGCTGTTGTAGACGGTTACCGCAATCTCGTCGGCCGACACCGATCCGATCAGCAGCAGAACCGACAGCCCAGCAAGAAAGGCCTTGTTCATCTGTCTCATCTTCCTTCCTCCATGTCTTATACTCACCCGCGCGGGCGCGTTGCCAACTTACAAATCGCCCCTCGCGCCCGGCAAGCTTTAATCTACATACATCCGCCGGTCGGTTTTCTTCCAGCAGGATTGGAAAGAATAAAGCAAAGAGTCCAATCCATTCAGAATCAACGCCTTCCGACCGGACTGAAGCGAACCGAAGGCGAGAGCCCAGATTAAACTTTCGCAGGTCACCGGTTTATAATAGCATGAGACCCATGAAACAGAATACCCGGCTTCTCATTCTGACGCACAATTATCCCCGGTATCCGGGAGACTACGCTGGAGTCTTTCTCTCGCTTCTCGCCCGGCGTCTGGTCGACGAGGGCATAAGGCCGGTCGTGCTGGCTCCCCACGATGAGGGAGTCGCCGAATATGAAGAAAACTCCGGCGTCAGGATTTACCGGTTCCGTTACCACGAGGATGAGAGCCGGGAGACCCTGGCCTACCGCGGCAATATGCAAAACCTGGTGCTGGGTTCGCTGGGGGGCCTGTACCGTTTCCGGTGTTTTCTGAAGTCCTTCCGCCGGGCGGCGATCAGCGTCATCGAGAAAGAGGACATCGACGTCATTGCCGGCCACTGGCTCGTGCCTGCCGCCATAGTCATGAAACGTATCGCCCGCCAAGTGGCACTGCCGATGGTTCTCTCGTCGCACGGCACCGACATCCGGCTGATGCGAAAAACCGGTAGACTCCCGTATAGATACTTCCGGGGTTTCTGTCGCGGGCTTTCGCGCTGGACGGTTGTCTCTAACTTCCTGAGAGAGCAGGTCCTGCAACTGGACCCCGCCCTGGGGGACATCGTGGAGGTGCTGCCCCTGCCCCACGATGAAAAGCTGTTCTTCAAGGACGCCGAAGTCAAACGCGACGATTGCCTGGTCGTCTCGGTAACCCGCTTCACAGAGCAGAAGCGCGTCGACTATCTTATCAAGGCTTTCGCCGCTGTCACGCAGGAGGTACCCGCCGCCCGGATGGAGATATACGGTGCCGGGCCGCTCGAGAGCGAAATCAAACGGCAGATAGCCGCCCACGGTCTGGCGCGCCAGGTGACGCTATGCGGGCCGGTCGGCCAGGCGCAACTGCGCGAGGTCTACAACCGGGCGACCGTAGTTGTCCTGAACTCCTATCGCGAAGGGTTCGGCCTGACGCTCTCGGAGGCCATGATGTGCGGCGCGGCGGTCATCGGCACCAGTTCCGGCGGGATCACCGACATCATCGAACACGAACAACGTGGCCTGCTGGTGGAGCAGGACAACGCCCGCGAGTTGGCCGGTGCGATGGTCAGACTTCTCAAGGATCAACCTTTGCGGCAAAGATTAGCCGAGGCCGGTCATGGGTTCGCTCATGAGAACTACGCCTCCGGCCCGCTCGCCGCCAGATATGCCGCGATCATCCGCCAGGCGCTTGGGGGGTGATGGGGGGGTGGGGGGGAGGCGGGCGAATCATCTCTGGGAGATTTATGATATTGTCGCCCTATTAGAACAAGCGGAAGTTAGCCGTCCTTAGAAGACCTTGGGAATATATGCTTGAGTGCGATTGTTAATAGCCCAAATACATTTAGGGTAGTGCTACCGACTACCGAGACCATGACAGCGGTGCTGAGAGAGAATCCATAGAAGCCGTACGCCTGAAACACCAGGATCACAAGAACAATAAACAGCCAACCGAATGCCAGCCAAAACAGGAGTGGCTCGTACTTCTCTCGCGCTTTTTGTCTTTTCTTGGATACATCCAGATCATGTGTCAGTTGCGATAACTGAAGTGTCTTGATTTCATATTCAAATTGTACGCTGGGTGTGTCGGAGGCTGTCGCGGCTGCGGGGTCATATATCTGCGATTGACTACGGATGCTCACCCTTTACGCTTCTCCAAGAGCGACTTATAGTGGTCCCGAATGGTTTCGTTTTGGATGGGCCAACTCTTTGATTGAAACTGGTTGCCTTTATTCGCTAGGTCCCATGGCCCGTGCTCCTGATGGCTCAGATTAGACACTTGCATCGCTGTGAGATGGCCATAAACCCTCCAAACCTCAGAAAGAATATGTTGCGTATCTTGATCCTCGGCGGCTACTACCGGAGCATTACCAAGCTCGTCCATACACAAGCCCTCTATCGGACCTGGTCCAAATTGCTTCAGACTATGGTAAACACTCGGAATTACTGGACCCCATTGCCACGCCTCCACTTGTTCATTTAGAAGTGGTTTACCAGTAAAGGCAAGGTGCCAACCATGCGCAAAATAGATAAGCTTTTGCAGTTTCATGGGAGTCAGGTTTTCGCCGTTCTTTCGGGCTAACTCCAATAAACTGTTAGCTACGGCTTTGGCGCTATACGGTTTTTGAGATTCAACGCTTCGGTTCACCCTGTTCCTCCTGACAGTTTTCCTACCCCGATATACAAAACGTGCTAACCTTGTCAACAACATTCTCTCATCCCTTATTACGATTCTGATTAAATATGGTTCCCAAGGCACGGCTGGGGAAAAAACCCAAACTCACCCACACCCCCATTTTCGGGTTGCGTCGATAGCCGTGTGTGCTATCTTTATGGTGGAGGTGTAAGATGACGTCAATTGATACCATAATCAATCGCCAGTTGCTCAAGTGGGAATTGGAACGAAAGGAAGCGGCCGGCGAACAAGCCCCGCCCGCACCGCCCCCGCAGGTGGTCACGGTCAGCCGTGAGACCGGCAGCGGCGGTACTTATTTCGCATCCCGGCTGGCCGACGAACTGGGCTTCCAAAGACTGCACCGCGAGACAATCAACGCCATCTGCGAGTCATCAGGATTTCGCAAGCGGATCGTGGAATCTCTGGACAGCCGCTTCCGCGGCGACCTCGAACTGCTGGCCGAGTCAATGGTAACGGGACGGTCGGTCGACTACAGCGACTACCACCGGCACCTTTTCAAGGTAGTACTGTCGATGGCGCGGTTGGGAGGCGTGGTTCTCGTGGGGCGCGGCGGGAGCTTTATCTTAGGGCCGCTTCGTGGCTTCCACATGCGCATCATCGCCCCCCGGGAGCAACGGCTGGCGAACCTGATGAAGTACAAGAGCCTCTCCGAGGATAATGCGACTACCGAGATTGCCCGTGTAGATACGGAGCGGCGGGAGATGATCGCCAAGCTGTTCGGCTGCGACATTGACGATCCTAACCACTATGACCTGGTGATCAACCTGGGCCTGCTTGACCTTGAGGAGATGGTGCCGCCGATCGTTTCCGCGATCAAGGCCAAGTTCGCGCGCCTCGCCTCTGCTGAGCGGGAGTAGGCGCGGTACCCGCAGACGTGCTGGTGCTGTCGACCACGTGGCCCGACGGATGAGTCGGTACCCGCCGGTGGCCATGGTCCTTGAGCGCTGATGTTCCTTTTCTCATACTCGAGATCAATCCGTCATGATCTCCGGCAACACTTTGATTTCCGTTTCCACGGAAGAAGAAATCAGACAGTACTTTTCACTTTTCTGAACAATATCCGCTATTCGTTGCGCCTGCGTTTTATCCGGGACTCGAATCTCCGGCCGAACCGTGATGGACGTAAACAACAG
>JAGLXI010000171.1 GCA_023132995.1 Candidatus Zixiibacteriota bacterium
ATGGTGGTGCTGGTGGTGCTGTGCAAGCTGGAGTTGTCGCAGCAGGACCCGGGCTGGCCGCGCCTGGCCGCTCTGTTTGCCGCCGGGATCGGCGTGCTGATGTTGCTTTCCCGGCTCTCGGCCGCTCGTCAACGCGCCACGGGTAATATCAAGCAGGAAGAATAGCTTTGAATCTGGAGGATAGATCATAGTCATGGGTTTTCCATATTTGCTGAGTTCCCTGGTGTTCGTTCCCTTAATCGGGATGCTGGTGGTAATGTTCTTGCCCAAGCAGAACCTCGGGACCATACGCTGGACCGCCACCGCATTCAGTTTTCCCCCTCTGCTTGCCTCCTTGTGGCTGACGTGGGACTACTTCTTTAACCATGCCCACACGTACCTTATGGCCTACGTTGAGGGACCGTTCGACTGGATTCCCTCGCTCAATATCCAGTACTACCTGGGGGTGGACGGAATCTCGGTGCCGATGGTGTTTCTGACCGGTCTGCTGTCGACCGTGTCGCTTCTGGCTTCGTTCGGTATCAAGGAGAGGGTCAAGGAGTACTTCGCTTTCTTCCTGCTGCTGGAGGCGGGCATGATGGGCGTGTTTATTTCCCTGGATTTCTTCCTGTTTTACGTTTTCTGGGAGATCATGCTGGTACCGATGTACTTCCTTATCGGCGTCTGGGGCGGGCCGCGCAAGGAGTACGCCGCCATCAAGTTCTTCCTCTATACGCTGTTCGGGTCCATCTTCATGCTGGTGTCGATCCTGATCCTGTATTTCACATCCGAGCCGCATACGCTCAACATGTTAACCCTGATTGAGCAGGGCTCGGCGCTGCCGCATACGCTCCAGATGGTATGTTTCATATTCTTCTTCATAGCTTTTGCCATCAAGGTTCCTGTGTGGCCGTTCCATACGTGGTTGCCAGATGCCCACGTCGAAGCGCCGACTGCGGTGTCGGTGATTCTTGCCGGGGTGCTGCTGAAAATGGGGACATATGCCATGCTGCGCATCAGTTGGCCCATGTTTCCCGACGCCCTGCGCACGCTGTCATTCTGGATCGCCGTGGTGGGCGTTATCGGTATCATCTACGGGGCGCTGGTCTCGATGGCGCAGAAGGACCTCAAGAAGCTGGTGGCTTATTCGTCGGTATCGCACATGGGCTACTGCATGCTGGCGCTGGGGGCGTTTTCATCGGTGACGGCCATCGCCGGCTGCATGTTCCAGATGGTATCCCACGGCCTGATCACCGGCGCCCTCTTCCTCCTGGTCGGGGTGCTCTACGACCGGGCGCACACCCGCGAGATCGCCGCCTTTGGCGGCCTGGGCGCCCATCTGCCTGTCTATTCCGGGATCATGATCTTTTTCTCGATGGCTGCCCTCGGCCTGCCCGGTATGTCCGGGTTCGTATCGGAATTCATGATCTTCGTGGGCGCCTTCGGAGCATTGAACAAGGTGCTGGTGGGGATCTCGGTATTGGGCGTGGTGCTGGGCGCGGCCTATATGCTGCGCATGGTGCAGCGGATATTCCTGGGCGAGTTCGACAAGAGCAAGTGGGGCGGCCTGACGGAAATCGGACTGCGCGAGACTATCACGGTGGCCCCCCTGGCCCTGCTGACCCTGTTTATCGGTGTCTATCCCAAGCCCCTCATGCAGTTGATGGCGGCAACCCTGGAACACTTGGTAAGGCTGATGGCCAGGTAAGACAATGGAAGTTCAACTGCCCGAGTACAGCCTCAGGATCATGGCCCCGGAGATATTTCTCTTTCTCTGGGCGCTGGTCGTGTTCACTTTCGACCTGTTCACCAAGCGCCGGACGGGAACCGCGGTCGGGTATCTGGCCCTTCTGGGACTCCTCATAACGGGCGTACTCATGGCCGTCACGTCCTACGGCACCGGTTTCGGGAAGATGTTCTTCAACGATCCGCTCTCGCTGTTTTTCAAGATAGTATTTGTCGGGGCGGCCTTCATGGCTATCGGCAGCTCCTTTGACATCACCCGGCAGAAGATCGTCAATCATCGGGGGGAGTACTTCGGGCTGATTCTTCTCTCCACCGTCGGGATGATGTTCCTGGCTTCTTCCAATGAACTGCTGTCGCTGTATATCGGGCTGGAACTGACCACGATACCTCTTTTTGTGCTGGCTGCCTTCTACAAGGACGACAAGCTGTCGGTCGAGGCGGGCATCAAGTACTTCGTCGTGGGGGCTTTTTCCTCGGCCCTTTTGCTGTATGGGTTATCATTCCTTTATGGTCTGGCCGGTACGACAGAAATCGTGGCCATGAAGATCCGCCTGGCTGAAACTCACATCGCCCACGGCAATATCGGCTTGATTCTGAGCCTGGCGGTAGTCATGATTGTAGCCGGGTTGGGTTTCAAGCTGACGCTGCCGCCGTTTCACCAGTGGGCGCCGGATGTCTATGAGGGTTCGCCGACGCCGATCGCGGCCTTCTTGTCCGTGGGATCCAAGGCGGCGGGCCTGGTGGCGTTCATCAAGATATTCGTCAACGGGCTGTGGGCTTTCTGGGGTCAGGAGATGGCTCCCAACGACTGGGGTGTGCTGGTGGGCATCCTGGCCTGCGTCGCCATGGTCTACGGCAACGTGGTGGCTATCCGACAGACCAATATCAAGAGGATGCTGGCCTACTCCTCGATTGCCCAGGCCGGGTATATCATGATCGGGATGGTGGCCATGAACGAACATGGCCTGGCGGCGGTCGGCTTCTATATCTTCGCATACATGTTCGCCAACATGGGCGCCTTCGCGGTGGTGGCGATTGTCGAGGACAGAACCGGTTCCTGTCAGATTCATGACTATCGGGGTCTGGGCTGGTCGTCGCCTCTGCTGGCTCTTTCTATGGCGGTGTTTCTCCTCTCGCTGGTGGGCATCCCGCCGCTGGCCGGGTTCATAGCCAAGTACAAAGTGTTCGCGGCCGCGATCGCTATGGCCGGCACCGGAAGCTCCAACACCTGGCTGTACTGGCTGGTGGGGGTCGGTCTACTCACTTCGGTGTTTGCCCTCTACTACTACGCCAATGTCATCAAGCAGATGTATTTCCACACCGAGGCTTCCCCCCACTCGATCAGGTTCAGTCTTCCTGCCTTTGGGGTAGTCCTCATCGGGCTGGTGGGGGTGGTGCTCTTCGGGATATATGCCGAGCCGATCCTGGAGTTCGCCTCGGAACTGCCGGTCATGGCGGGGGTCATACCCAGATAAGGGTCTTTTGAACATTGACATATGGCGGAAACGCCGCTATTATCCACCCGTTGGCAGACGGGTATACTTATATGGCTCTGGTTAATTCCATATTGGTGAGTGTCAAGCGCCATTTTATTTCCGGCGTTCTGGTCGTGGTTCCGCTTATTCTCACCTACATCGTTCTCAGGTTCCTGTTTGAAGCCGTCGACGGGCTCTTGCAGCCGGTGGTGCACCGGGTGCTCGGATACTACGTGAGCGGCCTGGGCATCGTGTCAACGCTGTTGCTGATTATTCTGACGGGCATTTTCACGCGTAACATCGTGGGCCGCAGACTGTACCGCATAGGTGACCGGTTCCTGGTAAGCACACCCATAATCCGGCCCATCTACTCGGCAGCCAAGCAGCTTCTCGAGGCGCTCACCGGCCCTTCGGAGCGGTCATTCAAGCAGGTAGCCCTGGTGGAGTACCCGCGCCGGGGAGTGTTCGCCCTTTGCTTTATCGCCAACGAGGTCGACCTTAACCTCGTGGGTCGCTCCGGCGAGTACGTTACCGTTTTTGTGCCCTCCACGCCAACTCCAATATCAGGGGTGGTGATCATGGCGCCGGCCGACCAGGTCAGACCGGTGAATATGACGGTGGAGGAGGGCATCAAGTTCCTTGTCTCCGGGGGTGTCGCGTCACCTGAAATCATCAACGAGAAGACCGCCGTGCATGGTAAAGATAATTGTGAGGTACTGAAGTGAAACTGGCCAACCTGCTAATGGAGCGAAGGATCAATATCGATCTGGATTCGAGAACCAAAGAGGAAGCCGTCCTCGAGTTGCTGGACATGATCAAGACCGAAGGTATCGCTCTCGATTTTGACGTCATCCTGCGGTCTATCCGGGAGCGTGAGGAGGTGGAGGACACGTCCTACGGTCGCGGCTTCGCTTTTCCCCACGCCCGTACCGACGCCGTCAGCGAACTCTATATCCTCGTCGGCCTTTCGCGTCAGGGATTGGTCAACAAGACGCCGGACGGTATTCCCGTCCACGTGGTCTGTCTGCTCCTGACACCTTCGACAATCGCCAAGCTGTACCTGCAGACCCTCTCCGGGCTGGCCGCCCTCGGTCGCATCCCGGGAACGCTGGAAAAGGTGCTGGCAGTGACGCACAAAACCGACCTGATAAGGCTGGTTTCCGACGCCAATGTTACCGTCGAGAAAGAACTAATGGTCAAGGATGTGATGCGCCACAAAGTAGCCGTGGTGACACCCGACGATACGCTCAAGGAAGTGGCCAACAAAATGTTTCAGTATCGTCTTTCCGCTCTGGCGGTGGTGGACGAGAACAACAGGCTCCTGGGTGCTATTGACGATCGGGATCTGATCAAGGCGGCCTTGCCTGATTATCAGGCGTTTATCTCCAACCTCAATTACTCCATGGACGTGGAGCCGTTTGAGGAACTCCTCAAGCAAGAAGACAAAATCAAGGTATCACAGCTCTACCGGCAGGATTTCGAGGTCACCACGCCTGAGACACGGATCGTCGAAGTTGCCGCGATGATGATTTTCAAGGATGTTAAGAGAGTTTTCGTGACTTCCGACGACAGTCTGGTCGGCATCCTCCTGAGAAAAGACATTGTCAACATGGTGATTCGGGGTTGAGAGACGAGTGGCACGCTGTGCCGCTCGAGAAATGTGACTGAGTGCGCCACCGAATGAACTCCCGAGCCAAAAAGTACGAGACCCCCCCTAAGCTGTATTTCCTCATGCTGTTGACCTTTCTTGCCACCGCTCCCGGCATCTATTTGGGTCTCACCGACGGCCATGTCTCACCCGAGGTGGGGACTCTGCTTTTCGGTCTGGCCATATTCGGCGCCGCCTTCATCCTGTGCTGGGCCGCTGAGGCAGCTCAAATCGACATCAGCGAATCACTTGCGGTTGCAATTCTGGCCCTGCTCGCCGTTCTGCCGGAATACGCCGTAGACTTCGTTTTCACCTGGAACGCGGCTCACGATCCGGAACAGGCCCACTTTGCCATTGCCAACATGACCGGGGCCAACCGCCTCCTGGTGGGGCTGGGCTGGCCGGCGGTGCTGCTTATATACATTGTCGCCAAGAAACGCAAGGAAATCGTCATGGACCGTTCCCAGAGGGTGGAGATATTCTACCTGGCCATGGCGACGATATACTCGTTCACTATCCCGCTCAAGGGCAGCCTGACACTCATCGACACGGTGATCCTGGTAACCCTTTTCGCGCTCTATACTCGAAGAGTGGCGCAGATGGAAACGGTGGAGCCGGAGATGGTAGGTCCCGTGAAAATCATCGCCAACATGAAGGACGGTCCCCGGCGGTTGGTGACGGTTCTCTTTTTCCTATGGGCGGGAGCAGCTATCTTCTTTGTGGCCGAACCGTTTGCCCACAGTATGGTTGAGATGGGCCATGCGTTTGGAATCAACGAGTTCCTGCTGGTGCAGTGGCTGGCGCCGATAGCATCAGAGTCGCCCGAGTTCATCGTGGCGGCCACCTGGGCTGTGCGTGGCGCCGCAGGGTCGGCGCTCAAGGCGTTGATTTCCTCCAAGGTGAACCAGTGGACCCTGCTCGTAGGCACCATCCCGCTGGTGTTCTCCATCTCCAGCGGAGCCGTCAGGGTTTTCCCTCTCGACGACCTGCAACAGCATGAATTGCTGCTGACGGCGGCGCAGTCTCTGTTCGGGGTGGCCGTGCTGGTGAATCTTAATCTGCGCCGGAGCGAGGGAATCCTGCTGGCAACGCTGTTTTGCGCCCAACTCATAGTGGCACAAATCCGGTTGGAGGTCATGCTGATATACCTGGTGCTGGCAGCGGTGTACCTGGTGATTCAGCGGCATCACCTGATTCCGGCCATGCGCACGGGGCTGGGCCTGAAGGAATAGCGGCCCGTACTTATGTCACTGCTTCTCGCGGAACCCGATCCGCGGGAAGGGATTGACAATCGAACTGGCGATGTTGGTCAGGTGGGCGTTGATACGCTTGAGATGACGGGCATAGAGGCAGAGGCAGACGGCGTCCGCGATGCTGAGTTTGTTGTTCTGACCGCGTATCATCCCGGTGATGATCGATTCCGCTTTCCTGGCCGTTTCTTCCTCGGTCAGCATGACTTCCCGCCCACGTTTCTTGTCCTGAGATTTCAGGACTTCGATGACCTCCGGGAAAACCTCATCGTTGACCTGCTCTATCTCCTTCAGGGTTGTCTCGTAGGCGCCGCCCTTGAGCCTCTTCTTGTGCAGGCTGGCCAGTCCCACGATGTTCTTGGTGTAGTCTCCGATGCGCTCGACATCAATGACAATCGAGACCAGCGCCAGCCCCGGGGCCAGGTTCTGCGTTCCCGCAATAGTGAGATGGGTCATCACTTGTCGGCGCACCTCTCGCTCGAACTTGTTGATCTTGCGGTCGGTCTTGCGAATATCGAAGGGCAGCTCGTCGGTATCGGTCTCCCGCAGGGTTTTGCGTGCGGCGTCATACATCTTGTGGTCAAACTCCATCATCGTCAGCGTCGTATTCAAGGCGGAGTCAAGCAGGTTCTCCGAACTGAACAGCTCTTTGAACTTCTCAAACATCTGTCTACTCCATAAAAAAGATTATTACTCCGGGTGTTATGAAGAACACCACGACTATATATATCAGCGGCACCAGCCGGGATTTCAAGGTCAGGTCACTGAGCTTCTCGGCAAGGAAAATCGGTATGCTCTTAAGGGGCCAGAAGACGGCTATGCCGTACACGTTGAACGTCAGATGAGCGAAGGCAACGCTGACGGCATCGGGGGAGCCGGTTACAAACGCGGCTAAGAAGGCGGTGATGGTGGTGCCAACGTTGGCGCCCAACAGGTACGGATAAATCTGTCGGGTGGTGATGACGCCCGCTCCCAACAGGGGCACTACGATCGAGGTCGTGATTGACGATGACTGCACTAACACCGTAATCGCGGCCCCAAGAATGAACCCCAGCGCCGGGGTTCGGAATATGAATCTCTGGAAGAACTTCTCAACGCGCGCCAGCACCAGTGATCGCAGGACCTTCACGATGTAGCGCAGCGCTACAAAAAGCAACAGTAGCGCCACCGCGACGCCGATCCATCCGCTGTCCCCGGACAGGTGAAGAATCTCGTGCGCCACCGGCTCTGTCACGGCCTTCAGGGGCGATCCGAACTTGAGCCCCCCAAACCCGACGAAAAGCCCTTCAAGGAGCCAAGCCGTTTTCTGTATGAGGCCAAAGTATATCTCAAGCGGCAGCAGGACGGCGACGGCGCACACGTTGAAGATATCGTGCAGCATGGAGCCGCAGAAAGCCCGCCGGAACTCACCGCGGCGCGAGATATGTCCCATGGACACGATGATGTTAGTAATGGAGGTGCCGATGTTCGCCCCCATTACCATAGGAATCGCGCTCTCAAAGGACAGCACCCCTGAGGCCACCAGGCCGACGATGATCGACGTGGTTGTAGACGACGACTGGATTATCGCCGTCGCTAGAACGCCTATCACCAGTCCCACTATCGGATTTGATGTAGCGTGGAAGATGGTCTCAGCGAAACCGCTGCCGAAGAGTTTGAAGGAGGCGCCCAGAAGCGTAATGGATAACAGGAAAAGGTAGAGAAGCCCGGCTATTGCCAGGAGCTTCAAAGCCACGGAGTCCGTCGGACCGTACCAGACCCGACGGTTTGACTTCGAGGCGGGTGCGTCAACCATGTGGGGACGTGGAGATCATTATATCCACCTTAACATTGGCGGGAATATATGGGGCCGCCAATAGCTGTCAAGGTAGAATTGGCAGATTTCCCGTGGATGCCCTGCCCTGATCCGGCCGGTCTGCCTGAGGGCCGAGGCAAGCTCTGCCCGAATAATAGGACGGTTAGGGTTTGCGCCCGGCACTGACCAGAACGCAGGCGTCGGTGCGGAAATAGCGGCCCATGACCCGGCGCACCGAGTCGACTGTCACCTCCGAGAGCGCTTTCAGGTACCGGCTGTCATAACCCGGGCTCCGACCGAGGTACTTATCGACAGCCAGATAGTAGGCCTGGTTGATCCGGGAAAGTTTGGCAATGCCCAAGCGTCCCCAGATATGATTGCGGGCGCTGGTGATTTCCGACTGGGTGGGGCCGTCCAGCTTGAGTTTCTCGATCTCGAGCGTTATGCCGTCTAAGGCCTTCTGGTAGTTGTCCGGAGCGGTGCTGATGACACTGTACTGCCAGCCGAAATCCTTGTCAAAAACGGCGCCGGCGCCAACCGAGTACGCCAGCCCCTGCTTCTCACGCAGATTGAGATACAGCCGGGTGGACAATACCGATGCGGCAACGTTTAGAGCCGCCACATCATCGCTGGCCGCGCCGGGAAGAGGCGAACCGAGATACAGGCTGATCTGCTCACTTTCCAGATCCCGGTGAGCGGTCCGGGTTTCGTGGATAGGTACAGGACCGGCGACTCCCTGAGCCGGGGGATAGCCTGCGGTCATTCGCCCGAAAACGCGGTCGACCCATCTGCGGATGGTCGCAACTGGCTTGTTGGTAGTGATCGATAGGATCAGGTTCCCGGGCGAATAGAAGCAGGTGTGGTGCTCGCGGAGGTCTTCGATCGTGATCGAGCCGATTGATTGCGGTGTGCCGGAAATGGAGCGCGCATACGCGCCGTCGCCAAACATCGTCTCATAAAAGAGGTTACGGGCGACCTTCCGGGGCGATCCCGCGTCTCGGCCGAGTATACCAAACATAGAACGACGTACGCTCTCCGCTTCGACAGAGTCGAACGCCGGGTAGAGCAGCATTTCACAGAAAAGGTAGAACCCCTTCTCGGCAAAGGCGTCGATAGTCTCAAACTTCAGGAATGAGAAGCGACGCGTCGTGTAGCGATCGTCATAAGGAATCCACGGATTATCGTAGAGAGTGACATTGGCGCCGATTCCGGCCAGGTCGCGCGAAAGCTCGCGGGCGTTTCTGGTAGCCGTACCTTTCTCGAGGCAGCGTTGAACGAAATCGGTGATGCCTTCCTTACCGTCGGGTTCGCTCGCTGTCCGGTTTTTGCCCAGGACATTCATCGCGAACACCCTGCTGTCGGGACTGGACTTGATTATCAGCGTCAGGCCGTTTGCCAGTGTCTCGTAATGGTACTCGGCCGGGTCCTTCAACTCGTAGTCAACAGAATCCGTTTCGGGCCATTCGAGTGGGTAACCGACCGTGAGATCATAGGCGACAAACTGGGCCGTGTCGAAATATGCGGTGACATCTGCGGCCGGCATTGTCGGCGGTTCCCAGGGTGGGTTCGGCGAATCACCGACCGGCCTGACGATTGTAGCCACGTAGTCCGGTTCCGCCAGCCATTCTCCCGCGGCCTGACGGCATTGATCCCACGATACCCGGCTCAGCCGATCAGGATAATCCTGAAGGAAGTCCCAGCCCGCGGACATCATCATGGGCGCGATGATGAAACTATAGAAATGAAGCTTCTCGGAGTAATAAATGTCGTCACACCTGACGGTCGTCTTGATACCGGCTACCGTCTCTGGATCCGCTATGTGACCGCTGATGGCTTTGAGTTGGTCTAAGACTGTGGTAAGAATGCCGGCGCTGTTACCAGGCTCGTCAGTGATAACCGATATCTCCAAGCGGGAGAACTCCTCGCGGGTCGTCAGGCTGACCCCCACTTCCGTGGCCAGCGGACTATCCCCCGCCCTCAGTGCCTTCACCAGCGGCGAGACCCCGTCCATGGCCAGGTACTGGGTCAGCAGGTCAAACGGCAGATAGGTCGAATCCGTGAAGTGCGGGGCGGCTATGGAGACATTGACATAAGTCGACTTGACATCGGCCAGAGTGTCGAAGACCTCGGCGCCGACGAGCACGTCCCCAATGGTGACTTCAATGGCGGCGGTATCAGCCGGACTGATGGCTGCGGTACTGTCGGATATAGTCCCGAATATGGACGCCAGCGTCTCACGCATGGCATCGGTCTCGAAGTCGCCTATGATCAGCGCCGTCATGTTGGAGGGGATGTAATAGCGTTTCCAGTAGTCGACTATCGCCTCGCGGGGGATGTTCTCGATGAAAGACTCGTACCCTAACACCGGTCGGCTGTAGCTGGTGCCCCCATACGCACGGCTTGTGAAAAACCCCTCGGCGGCGGCCCCAGGTGAATCGGCCGATTGTCTGATTTCCTCAATCACCACTTTTCGCTCTTTGGCCAGCTCATCCTCGGGGAAAACCGAATTGAACAACATGTCCGCCTGCACTGTAAGCCCATACTCAATGTACTGATCGGGCATCAGCACCAGGTAGGCAGTCAGGTCTTTGCGTGTGAAGGCGTTGATGTATCCCCCGAGGTCACGGATCGAGAGGTCCAGCTCTTTCCGGGTCAGACTGATGGTGCCGTCAAAAAGAAGGTGCTCCAGGAAATGGGTGATGCCGTTATCATACCGGGATTCGTATTTGCTACCGGACCTGACAAAGACAACGCTGGCGATCATGGGGGAACTGTGGTTCTCCTTCAGGATAATTTCCATCCCGTTGGCCAACCGATAGGTCTGCGTTTGAGCCTTTGCACAAAGGGGCAACAGGAGGAATGAAAGGATGCAGCAAAACGCCACCCCGACCGGTGATGAAACTACTCGACTAATCATGGTTTTCTCCCTGTAGAAAACTGACCTGGACAGCTTAAGTCCTTTGCTATTCAATACGATACAAGTCTATGTTAGGAAGCCGCCGGTTCAAAGTCAACCTTGAGTTGAAAAGGGGATTGACTTGGGCCAGACATGATGTATATTCGCCCCACTTGGTTATGGAAAGAAAGACTCCAAAGACAGCAGACACCGGTCGCCCGACCGCCACGGCTCTGATACTGACCACTGTGGCCATGCTGGCCTTCAGTGGGGCTGACCGAGTGGCAGTTTTCTGCTGCGGCAGCCTGGATGATTCTACGTCCGTTACGGCCGGGATTGATTCCCGGCAGCCGAGCCCGCCGACCGGGGAACTCCCCGAGAACATGGTGCCCACCGGCAAGACGAGTACCGGGCCGACGATTTCTTTTCTGGTTCCGGCTGTCCTCAAGACTGACAGCAATAACGGTCGGGTGAAAATCGCCGGTAACTTATCGACCGAGAGCCGATGTCTGCTGCTGTCGACCGGGAGTCGAGGCTTCATCTTAGCCACCCCCTGGCTGATTGACTCTGACTTAGGTCGGCAGTTCACCTTGGTCGGAGCGCGACCATCGGGCACCAGTTAGCCGGATTTCCCACTGCCCGTCGGTTCCAGCCGGCACCATCTTCGTCTTTTGATTAGATAAAAGAATTAGTTGTATCGGACCATATTACTGGAGAGGCTCTTACATGTCCAAAAAGAACTGGCGCGTTATTCTCACAGGAGCGCTGATTATTCTGGCCTTCATTGCCCTGTGGGACACTTACAAACTGTGGACTATGAGTGATGCCGAGGTGCAGACCATGCAGGATGATGACCCCGGCGCTCTGTTGCATTTGCAGCAGGAAGCCATCCGGCTGGGGCTCGATCTGCAGGGAGGCATTCACGTTGTACTCAGAGTAAAACTTGAGGAACTGGACAAAGGCGCTCAGACCGACGCCGTAGACCGGGCCATGCAGATCATACGCAACCGCGTCGACGGCCTGGGGGTTGCTGAACCGACAATCGTCAAGCAGGGCAAGGAGCGCATTATCGTTGATCTGCCCGGATATACCGACGCAAGCCGCGCCGAGGAGCTGATCGGCCAGACGGCCCTATTGCAGTTCAAGCTGATGGAGACCGCCGACAACGGCAACCTGATTCTGAGTCGGCTCGATTCGGTAATCGCTGAGTACGAAGCTGCCAGACGAGGTGAAGTCGCCGATACGGCGGAGGTAGCCGGAACAGATTCGGCCGGCATGATCGATCTGCTGACCGAATCGGAGGCTTCGGCCCAGACAACGAGCTCCGACCTGATGGCCGAGCTGTTGGGTGACAGCGCCGTGGATACCGCCGATATGTTCGGATTCGACGAAGAGCTCGGGCTTAGCGAGGATGAGTCTCCCCTGACCTCCCGGTTGGAACTTGCCTTTTCCAGTCGCACGGGGGCCAGTTGGCCCAGTTTTGCAGTGGCCAAGAATGACCGGGAGCGGATCGATCGCTGGCTGGCGTTGCCGGCAGCTGCCAGGGTTATTCCTATCGATGTTCAGTTTGCATGGGGAACCCGGACGGAAATAAGGAATTCCCGGGAAGTCTACTACCTGTACCTGTTGAAACGAAAAGTACAGTTCCTGGGCAAATATCTCGAGAATATCAGCCTGCGTCGCGATCCCATGAGCGGCTTCGTGGTGAATTTCAGTCTCTCCGGCGACGGCGCGGCCCGCTTCGCCCAATTGACCGGAGCCAACATAGACAAGCCCCTGGCCATCGTGCTCGATGACAAAGTGGAATCGGCGCCGTTCATCAACTCCAAGATTCGTCGTCAGGGTCAGATCAGTATGGGTTCCTCGGCGAAAATTGACGATGCCCGCAACATGGAGATCGTTCTCAAGGCAGGCGCTCTCCCGGCTCCCGTGGAGATCATCGAGAAGAACGTCGTCGGGGCTTCGATGGGCGCCGACTCCATCCGCAAGGGTTTTTCTGCGGCTGTTTTTGGACTTTTCCTGGTCTTGCTGTTCATCGGCATTTACTACCGCCTGTCGGGCGTTATTGCAGACGTCGGCCTGTTGTTCAATATATTCTTCCTGATGGCGATCATGTCCGCCCTGGGCTATACTCTGACAATGCCGGGGATCGCGGGCATCATCCTTACGATCGGTATGTCGGTGGACTCGAACATCCTGATCTTTGAGCGTATTCGAGAAGAGTTGCGCACCGGCAAAACGGTGCGGGCCTCAATCGATGCCGGTTACGACCGGGCTTTTGTGGCCATCTTCGACTCTCACGTTACAACGCTGATTACCGCCGGAGCCCTGTTCCTGTTTGGGTCCGGGCCCATCAAGGGGTTTGCCGTAACCCTGTTCTATGGTATCGTCATTTCGCTGTATACGGCGTTCGTGATCACCAAGCAGGTCTTTGACTTCCGCAAAGCTTATCGCACGTTGAGCATCTAACGAAGAGGAACTGGAGATATGTTCAGACTAATTGGTGAAACACACATCGACTTCATCGGCGCCCGCAAGATGGCCTTCGTGCTGTCGCTGGGACTTGTTGCGCTGGGTATCTTTGCCTTCGTTATGATTGTTACGGGCAAGGCCAATCTGGGAATTGATTTCGCGGGCGGCAATATGATCATTGGCTCTTTTGAGCAACCGGTTTTGATTGAGGATCTCCGGGTGGCCACTGCGAGCGAGTTTCCGGATGTGCAGATAACCGAGCTAAAGAACTTCGAGAAACCGAACGCTTTCATTGTCAAAGTGAAGCGCCCGGAGACCGAGGCCGAGGGAAGAGAAACGTCATTGAAGCTCAAATCCACCATTGCGGAGTCGTTCGAGGGTAACCACTTCACGGTCGATTCCGAGCACATAATCGGCCCGGCTGTAGGCCAGACCCTTCGCAGCGATGCTCAGAAAGCAGTGCTGCTGTCCCTGTGCTGTATCGTTCTATACATCTGGGCCCGGTTTGATTTCCGCTCCGGGATTGCCGCCACCATTGCGACCCTCCACGACGTCCTGACCGTTCTTGGAATCACCTACATTATGGGCCTGGAGTTCGACCTGCTGATCGTAACTGCTCTACTGACCCTGGCCGGGTATTCGCTGACCGACACGGTCGTGGTCTTCGACCGCATACGCGAGAACCTGAAGCGTTTTCGCACCAGGGGAGAGTTTGCCTCCGCTGTCAATGCCTCGATCAACGAGGTTCTCTCGCGGACGGTCAACACATCGCTGACCACTCTCCTGGTGGTGGGTACGCTGTTCTTCTTCGGTGGCGAAGTCGTGCACGACTTCTCGCTGGCGCTGATATTGGGTATCCTGGTTGGTACCTACAGTTCGGTCTTTGTCGCCAGCCCGATTGTCGTGGAGTGGGAGGCAAGAAGGCCCAGTCGGTTCAAGTAGTTTTCGACAGCGGCTGTTCGCCGGATTTGATGCCCCCAATTTTGCCGGGTCGGCTGTACCTGCCGGCCCGGCTTCACGTTAGCTATTGCCAACGGCTCCATGCGGCGGCCGAATTGACCGCGGCGCCTATACTGCCCATGGCCGATTGACATTGCCGCCGCGATCTGTTATTGTACACCTCGAAACTGAGTCGAGTGACATTCGCATTGCAAATCGGAATCTGCCGTAATATGGAGCCTGTTAATATGAATACGAAAGCACCCCGCAAGAAGTCCTGGGCCGAACCGTTCAAGATCAAGATGGTCGAACTGATCAAGATGACCAGCTACGAGGATCGCTTCAAGGCGATCAGGGAAGCCGGCTACAATACTTTCCTGCTTCGGTCGAAAGACGTGTATATCGACCTGCTGACCGATTCCGGCACCTCGGCCATGTCCGACCGCCAGTGGTCGGGGCTTATGATGGGCGATGAAGCCTACGCCGGCTCGCGCAACTTCTACCACCTGCGCGATACCGTCGAGGAATACTACAGCTACAAGTACACTGTCCCCGCTCACCAGGGACGTGGCGCCGAACACATTCTCTCCCAGCTTCTGATCAAGGAGGGCGACCGGGTGCCGGGCAATATGTACTTCACTACGACCCGGCTGCACCAGGAACTGGCCGGGGGCGTGTTTGTCGATGTCATCATCGATGAGGCCCATGACCCTGCCAACGAACACCCGTTCAAGGGAAACGTCGATTTCAACAAGCTGGATGCGCTGGTCAATGAGATCGGGGCCAAGCGGATCCCCTACGTCTGTATAGCGACCGCCGTCAATATGGCCGGGGGCCAGCCGATATCGCTTGAGAACTTAAGGAAGCTCCGGCAGTGGTGTGATGAACACAAGATCACGATCGTTCACGACATGACCCGCGTCGCTGAGAACGCCTATTTCATCAAGGACCGCGAGCCAGGCTGCGCCGACATGTCGATCGCCGAGATCGTCTATGAGATATGTTCCCTGACGGATATCGCCACCATGTCGGCCAAGAAAGACGCCATGGTTAATATCGGCGGTTTCCTGGCCATGAATGACAAGGACCTCTATGACCGGGCCTGCAATATGGTGGTCGTGTATGAGGGCCTGCATACGTATGGCGGCATGGCCGGGCGCGACATGGAGGCGCTGGCTATCGGCATCACCGAATCGGTGGATTACGACCATATCAGGGCGCGCGTGGGCCAGGTGCTTTATCTCGGCGACAGGTTGATCGAGGCGGGCGTGCCTATCGTGCGGCCGGTCGGCGGCCACGCCGTGTTTCTGGATGCCCGCAATATCCTCTCGCACATCCCGCAGGAGCAGTTCCCGGCGCAGGCGCTGGCGGCGGCCATATATACACAGTCGGGGGTGCGTTCCATGGAGCGCGGTGCCGTTTCCGCCGGACGCAACAAGGAAACCGGCGAGAACTATATGCCCAAGCTGGAGTTGGTGCGGCTCACGATCCCGCGCCGCGTCTACACCCAGGCCCACATGGATGTCACGGCCGAGGGTGTTATCGAGGTCTACGAGAACACCGACAAGGTGAAAGGTCTACGCTTTACCTACGAGCCTGAAGTGCTGCGCTTCTTCCAGGGACGGTTTGAAGAGGTGGAATAGGCGAGACAACCCTCCGATGCCCGCACCACAACGGACGGTTTGACTTGACCCCGGCTACTTCGTATATTCCTACAACATGCGAAGGAGTCTGCCGATGAAACCCAGGAAAGTCAAAGCCGCACGCGGGATGAAACTGTCGTGCAAGGGATGGCACCAGGAAGCCGCCCTGCGAATGCTCAACAACAACCTCGACCCGGAAGTCGCCGAGAAACCAGCGGAACTGATAGTCTACGGCGGCAGTGGTAAGGCCGCCCGTAACTGGGACGCTTACGCCGCAATTGTCAAGTCGCTGAAGTCGCTGAAGAACGACGAGACCCTGCTTGTCCAGTCCGGCAAACCGGTGGGCATATTCCAGACTCACGACTATGCCCCACGGGTCCTGATCGCCAACTCGCATTTGGTGCCGCGCTGGGCCACCTGGGAAAAGTTCCGGCAACTGGATAAGTTAGGGCTGATCATGTTCGGCCAGATGACCGCCGGCAGTTGGATCTATATCGGAGCCCAGGGGATAATCCAGGGAACGTACGAGACTTTTGTGGCGGTCGGCGACCAGCACTTCGGCGGCGATCTGAGCGGCAGGTGGGTACTCACCGGAGGCATGGGCGGCATGGGCGGCGCCCAGCCCATGGCCGGCACGATGGCCGGCGCTTCGATCCTGGTGGTGGAGGTCGACGAAGCCCGCATCAACCGCCGTATCAAGATCGGCTTCTGTGACGTCAAGGTGAAGACGCTGGACAAAGCCCTCAAGCTCATCAAGGAGCACGTTGGGTCCCGGGAACCGATCTCGGTCGGTCTCGTGGGAAACTGCGCCGAGGTTTTCCCGGAGATATTCCGGCGCGGCATCGTCCCCGATATCGTTACCGACCAAACCTCGGCCCATGACGAACTCAACGGCTATATTCCCGAGGGCCTGAGCATCACCGAGGCCAACCGTTTGCGCAAGAAAGACTCCCAGGGCTATATCAAGCGCGCCTACCAGTCGATGGTCAAACACTGTGACTCCATGACCAAGTTCCAGAAGGCCGGCTCGGTCGTGTTTGATTACGGCAACAACCTGCGTGGACAGGCGCAGACCGGCGGCCTGAGAAACGCCTTCGACTATCCGGGGTTCGTGCCCGCGTACGTGCGGCCCCTGTTCTGCGAAGGAAGAGGACCGTTCCGCTGGGCTGCGCTCTCGGGAGACCCGAACGACATCGCCGTGACCGATGAGATTGTCTTGAAGACTTTCAAGGATAACCGGCCTTTAGTCCGCTGGATAAAGATGGCCCGCGAGAAAATCCCCTACCAGGGTTTGCCTGCCCGCATCTGCTGGCTCGGCTATGGTGAGCGCGCCAAGTTCGCGGATATTATGAACAGCTACATCAAACGCGGCAAGATATCAGCCCCGATTGTAATCGGCCGCGACCATCTCGATTGCGGCTCGGTGGCCTCGCCCTACCGCGAAACGGAAGATATGCTGGACGGCTCCGACGCTATCGCGGACTGGCCGCTGCTCAACGGCATGCTCAACGCTGTCTCCGGCGCCAGCTGGGTCTCTATCCACCACGGCGGCGGAGTGGGAATCGGTAACGCCATCCACGCCGGGCAGGTGATTGTGGCCGACGGCACAAAGGAAATGGCCGTCCGGCTCAACCGTGTGCTGACTAACGACCCCGGGACAGGCATCGCGCGCCACGTCGACGCCGGTTATCCCGATGCGATCACGTTCGCAAAGAAGCACAAGGTAAAGATACCGATGATGAAGAAGTAAGTGGTGTGTCGATTTTCTTAAGCGGGGGTAAGCGGCGAAAGCTGCCCCGGATATCGGCGGAGTCTGGTGCGGGTCTGGAACTATCCGAGCTATCTTGTTTCGGGGGGGGGACTTGCAGGCCGGGGACTTCTTCGAGAAGCTCTACGCCAAACTTCTCACCAAACAACTTACGGATCAGTCGCTTGTCGGCGCGGAACCTGTAGAAACCCGAATCGCCGTCGGCCCGAAGCGGTTCGTTGAGAAACTCCTCCACTTTCCTCATATGCTCCAATCGGAAAGGCTCTCTCAGGTCAATGCGAATCTCGTACTTTGTCGTATCCGGCGGGGTCGGCTTCT
>JAGLXI010000172.1 GCA_023132995.1 Candidatus Zixiibacteriota bacterium
AGGCGGATCATGCCGAGGCGACACGATGATATCAACGGCAGCACCACCGTCTTTCTATACAGGTTTCGACTGGTACAGATAACAATCTGTGCGCCGTAAACTCACATCTTCAGCCATCCGCATTTTTGCCGAAGATACCAATGCAAAGGCAGGCGCCAAGCGACGCCTGCCTGAGTACAGCTCTTCAACTGTAACGAGATCTTAAAACCTTATTGACCACCCTGGCTGAAGCCTACCGGTGCAATACGGGCTTCAAGAACCTCGATTGTCAGTTCGTAGTTCATAGGTCGTCCTCCATGCTGGATGTTTACCCGTTTCAGAATACAGAAACTACTGTCGCAGCAGGTGTCTGTTGAATTCTGGACTCACCAATCAAGATACCTCGCACGTGAGGAATGTCAAGCAATATGGTTCAGTTCAGTCCCTTTTCTCAGAAATCGCAGTCCTTGCTTGGGTCACACACTGCTATTTCGGGAAAATGTTTCCGCACACCGGAAGAGATTACCACCAGGACCAGAACTCAACCCTGACATAGGATGTGATCCTGCGTAGCACGAGTCCGACGAGAGAGGAGCTTCCCGTCTCGATCTTGGCGTAGCCGGTCATTCCTTTGCGCAGTCTGCGGTCTGGATTATCAACCGTGACCGACACGAGGAACGAGGTCCTCTGATCGAGCAACTCGGCCGTACCGGGGATGTGCGCCACTCGCCCGAAGAAAAGCTCGCCCGGATGAGTGCGTACCTTGATCCTAACATCCTGCTCAAGCTCAATCAATCCAATATCGAAATCGGACACCGGCACCAGGAGTTCCACGACAACATCGTTGACAATCGAGAGAATCTCGTCACTGCCGTGACCAATGACAACAGTTCCGGAGATCGGAGCCCTGATCGACTGCGCCGCCTGCTGGGACTTCAGGAAGCTTAGCTTGCCCTTCTGTCGTTCGATGTCCGCCTCAAGCATGGCCACGGCCTCCGGTTTCGGGGGAGCTTTCAGCAACTCCAGCCTTGCCTGCCGACTGGCCCGCTCCGCCTGCGCGATCTCAAGCACTGACTGCGCCGTTTCCATATCTGTGGCCGTACTCAGGTTCTTATCGCTGAGTTCCCGCACGCGCGTCTGGTCGCGCTTCAGTTGCGCCACATTGGTCTCCGCGGCCGCAAGGTCGGCATCCGCCTCGGCGACCTCCTCCTTCCGGGGAGGCGCTCTAAGCAGAGCTAACTCGCTCTCGAGCCTCTCGAGGACTGATGTCTGGGCCGCTATCTCCCTTACTACCTGGTTGGAAATGAGCACAGCCACCGTGTCTCCCGTCGCAACCGACTGACCATCCTTTACCAGCCCCACCAGTTCCAGCGAGGCCATCTCGGTGGTGGTCATCTGGAGATAGGTGGTTCGCTTCTCGGTGTCGTCTCCACCGCGGCGGAACCTCGTCTCCAGCAGACCCAGTTCGTTCAGAAGCAAGGTGCACTCAGCAATCGGGCGAACCACAACCTCTCCCGTCACACGCCGGGAGAAAGGCAGAAAGATAAGGACGGCGACCACGGCCAGCGCCAGGACAAGATACACGGTTAACCGCAATGGGCTTTTGATCATCTTTCTCATTTGCTTGACATGTTCGGCGGTTCCTCTTGCGAGCGCCGCTATGTTGCTTCTTAAGGTAAAGAGCAGAGCAACGATCAACAACAATAATCCTGCTCCGCCGAGCTTCGCCAGAAGGAACTGACCCACAAGAGTCAGCACGTACGCTATCAGAAAGGTTGAGTATGCAACGGCGAATACAGCATACAGCAGGAATATCCTCTTCTCACGGGATCGGACGGAAAGCGGATCAACGGGCCAGCCCAGGATCCTTCGCTTCCAGACGTTGCCGAAATATGCAAAGGACTTGCGGCGCAGGTTGGGAATGTCCACCGCGTCGGACAGAAGGTAATAGCCGTCGAGCTTTATGAGCGGGTTGAAGTTGAACAGCATGGTAACCCAACTGACGATGGCAACAATTCGCGCCAACTCGTTTACCGGGGTGCCGATCACCGTCACGCGCCAGATGATGACCGCTGCCGCCAGCAGCACCAACTGACAATATGGCCCCGCCCACGTCACCGCCAGACGGTGGCGCTTCTTTTCAAACAGCCAGGCATCGGACAGGTCTGAGTAGAAGCACGGTTGGAAATACAACAGCAGAAAGCCCATCTCCCGCACCTCCCCCCCATGCAGACGACAGATCACGGCGTGGGCGAACTCATGCACGGCGACGAAAACGAAGAAGGCGACGACAATGGTTACAATCGAACCCAGGTTGAAGACCTCGATAAGACTGATCGTGAAAGTCCCGGCGTTGGCAAAAAGGATCGCCAGTCCCAGTGCAATCAGCGCCAACTGACAGGCAAAGACATATCGGTTGTGAAAAGGGCGATAGAGAGTCGTGAGCCTCTCCAGGAACCTGCCCGGTTTGAAGGCCTTGACTTTGATGAATAGCAACCGCGAAAAAAGTGAACCGCGTTCCTCTCTGGGATAGCTCCTGCGCGATATCGCCTGTTCCGAACGAGAGCCCTCAAGAAAAAAGAGCTTCTCGAGAGTCACCACGAATTGCTCTACCGCCTCAGCGGTGATGTCAAGACCGAACTTCCCGACAAACCGGGCGGCTATTTCATCGCAGGAGGTGTCGCCGTCAAGCTGCTGAATCAACCAGTACTCCGGTTCGCGCAGTCTGAAGTAGCTGCCGGTAACGGGGTCCTTGACATTGTGGAGGGTCGCGCCCTCGATGACAGTCGAAGACGACACTAAATCACTGCGCAGCTTGGCGTAATCGGCCATGCCCCAAGGTATGCGGAGGCAGAGCCGGAGGCAAGCGCTGATGCCGCTGTCGCACCCGACAACGGACTCCGGAAATGACCGGATCGGCGGAGGCAAATCGAAAACGCCCTATTCGGAGGGCCCCGGAACCTGCTCGTGCAGGAAGCTATCCCAGAGGGGGTAGATCTTTCTCATTTTCGCCATGAACACCGTGTCCGCCACCACGGATGGGGTCTTCCGTAGGACCTCCGCCGCCTTCTCAGTATCCCCGTGCGTCAGACACACGGTGATCAGTTCCTTGATTATCTTCTCTGGAGCACCGTCTACGGCGCCCGCCTTTTCGAGGTATTCACGATACTCGTTCATCCGGCCGGTCGTTCGATAGAGATGGGCCAAGCTGTAGACCGCCTGGAGACTGGTCGGATCGAGCGCAACCGCCTCAAGATAGGCGTCTTCCGCCTCGGCATAGTCTCCCCTGCGCACTAAGGCGGTACCGAGGTTAGTGAGGGTCGTGGCGCGGTACGGCATGAGTCCAACGGCAATCCGTAGCAAAGCCTCGGCGGTGTCGTATTGATTCAGGTGGATATAACAGACGCCCAGGAAGTCATAGGCGTCGGCGTAGGTTGGGTTGATGTCGATAATGCGACGTAACAGCTCCATTGTCCCGGGCAGGTCCTTCTCCTTGTAGTAGAGTTCGTTGGCCCTGGCGATCATCAGTTCTTCGGGGAAGCCCGTTTTCCACCGGCGAAACGCATCCTCCGTTCTGGTGGTGTCGCCCCGCTCCTTGTGGAAGTTGACCAGGTGAATCCAGGAATTGCGATTGCGGAGCCTGTCCTGGCGCAGGTAGTCCTCGAAGTGGGCCACCGACACGCCATCGTCGGTCAGCCACAGAGCTCTCGGAAACAGGACAACGAATCCGAGTACAATGGCCAGTACGCAAATGAGCCTGCCATGACGCACACGTCGGCCGCCGTCGAGGACTGCGAAGTACATAAACGTCACCATCGGGATTCCGCAGAAGGAAAGCAGGTCCCAGTCGCGGGCCATGCCCAACTTGGGATCAACCACGAACGCCGCGCCCAACGCCGAGAGCGCCAGAATGGTCAGGTAGCGATAGTCGAGCCTCTCGCTCATATGTTTGAGCGGCAGCACGGGCAACATCACCAACAGTACAAGAAGACCGGGCACCATGAGCAATAGCAGGTTCACAAAATCAACCAAGTGGGTGAGCGAAAAGAGAGTATATCCTTCCGGCGTGAACCTGTGGGCCACCAGCGGTACCATCGCAAAACGAAAATACAGACTCCGGTTGAGAAAGTAGAAGAACACCAATGCCGCCGGCAGTCCCGCCAACAGGAGCAG
Organism: Candidatus Zixiibacteriota bacterium; assembly: GCA_023132995.1. Classification (GTDB taxonomy): domain Bacteria; phylum Zixibacteria; class MSB-5A5; order GN15; family FEB-12; genus JAJRTA01. The sequence goes on from JAGLXI010000172.1 coordinate 4,153, forward strand.
CAACGCCTTCGTCTTCCACTGAATCCGCGCTATCGACCGCCCCAGCTTCGTGTTGACCACAAGCAGGTAAACAGCCGCCGGGATCAGGACAACGCCGAAAACATGCCAGCAGACCGAAAGCGCCACCACAGGTATTAGCCACCACGCAGCCAATCTCCTCTGCGCCACAAGCAACCCCAGCAGAGTGAAGACGCCCACAGTTGTTGCAAACAAGGCATAGTTCTCTACGCAGCCGAAAAACAGCAGCATGTATCCGCCTGACACCAGTCCTGATAGAAAGAGAATCCGGTCGGTGTTCCGAACAAACAGACGCCTCGAAACCAGCGCCACCGCAACCGTGAAACAGAGACCGCTGAAAACGGCCACCGCCTGGTAGCTGAACAAGACCGCCGCCGTGGAATCGCCGCCAACGGCGGATTTCAGCCAGCGCACGACAATCACCGTGCCGGGCGAACTCGGCTTGACAATGAAGTTGTCCGTGGCCAGCCGCACCAGTTCCTGATAGCCGTCCCCGAAAAAGAATGTCCGCGCCCGCAACAGATAGAAGGCAAGACCGAGTATCACAGTAATAGCAACCGAGAAAACGCCGTAGGAGATGGCTGCCGGGCCGGGCTTTACCTCCTGCCGATCCGGATCGGCGAATTTGAGACACGCTGTCAATTCGAGGACAATAAGACCAACTACCAACAAAACAAGGGGAACCCAGACGGGAAAGTAGGCCCAGATATTAAGACCCCATACGCGACTCTCCGGGAAAAACGCCGCCAGGAGATACAGCGCCAGCATGAAGCAGTAGAGGCCCACAGCAAATCGGTAGCTGGCGTCGGTGACGTGAGTCCTGGTATGGGCATCCGACATATATATGATACTCGCAAACTGGCCGGGATCTTACTCGGTCAGTGTAGCTATGTGGAAACAGAATGTCAATCTGTAAAGACCGGCGACCTGCAGACCGATCTCACTCAAGTGCCTCATAAGCCGGCTGACTCACCGTCACACCTTGCGTGCGAGGAAAACCAACTCTCCCGGGTCTTTGGAACCAAAAGCCGCCTTGTCGTAGTTGGCGTACAGAGACTCAACCTCGAAGCCGCAACGCTCTAAGAGGTGCTCGGCCTCGAACCGGAACAGGTAACGCATCGGGAAAGCGTGCACCAGCCGTTCCTTGCGGCCGTCGGGGTGGGTGACATAGTAGATTAGCTCGCACTCCTGAACCTGGGTGAAGTAATTGCGCTTTGCGACGCGCTGCTTCCTGACAATGCGCCTACCGTCGGGCAAAGTGAACTCCGGTTCGTCGCCAGACTCATTGGATGCGCCGTCGTCCGTCAGGAACTTCAGACTGGGATTGAACAGATCAAGGATGAGTCTGCCGCCGGGTTTCAGATGCCTGCGGATTGTCTGAAGGCATGACATCTGATCGTCAACAGTTTCCAGGTGCTGGAACGGCCGGAAAGGGGTCGTTACCAGGGCGAACTCCCGACCGAGGTCGAAGCGGCGCATGTCTCCTTTGACCAGGGTCACTCTGTCACGAACATCGGCAGTTTCCTGCTCGAGTCTCTTGCGACAGATGGCCAGCATATGGTCGGACAGGTCCAGACCGGTGATCTCGACTCCCGCCGCCGCCGTGGGAATCAGCACCCGGCCCGTGCCACACCCGATCTCCAGCACCGGCCCGCCCGATTCGCGCGCAGCCTCGACATGGAAGTCGATATCCTTGCGAGCCGCGTAGGGAGGAGTATCGTCGTAGAACTCCGCCACAAACGTATAGTCGGCGTATCCTCCAGCGTCGTCCGCCATAAGGTCCTTTCGATGTGTCACTCACACCTGATTCGCGATGAGACAAATTTCCTGCAAGAAACAACAACCCCCGCAAGTCATCGTCGGCTTGCGGGAGCTTGATATTTGGTGGAGCCAAGGGGGGTCGAACCCCTGACCTCTTGACTGCCAGTCAAGTGCTCTCCCAATTGAGCTATGGCCCCATTCGTTTTCGGTCGTTTATTATAGTGGCAACCTTGGCCGCTGTCAATAGCTATGTTCGGCAATAGATTGCAAATGTTGAGGTCTGCTTCGAGGAAGCAACACCGATAACCGTACCAACATTTCGCAAATTCACCAAAATATCCGGCGCCACCCACCACCGATCTCACCAGTTGCCGACCCCTGCTAACCTGTTGATAAAAGAAGGGTTGACAATAACAAGCTCTCGGCATAAGCTGTATGCTGGAATTGGTCAATTTGATTTTTTCTATTGCTTTAAACGCGCAGACAACTGAATCGTCCATACTTATGAGACAGGTAATATAAGGCAGATGCTCAAATCGATCCCGGAATTGGTGAACGACTTCATCGAGGGTGACGATAGTGCCTTTGCCGAATTGATAAGGAGGTACCGCGACAAGATATATGCTCTGGGGTACCAGATTCTGGGTAGCCACCTTGATGCCGATGACGTAGTACAGGAGACATTTGTACGGATTTATCGACGTCGACGCGAAATGGCCTCGGTCAAGTATTTTTCGACTTTTCTCATCAGGATAGCCACGAACTACTCGATCGACCTGCTTCGCAAGCGGAAAAGCCGCAGCGCCCTCTCAGACGATGCCTCATCACTTCCCGGTCACATCCAGTTGGATCTGGCCCGAGGTGTTCCCAACCCGAGCGATACATTTGAACAGAAACGCGTGATGGAGGAAATTAGAAAAGCTCTTGATCTGCTTCCACCAAAGCAGCGATTGACGGCAATTCTTCATGATATCGAAGGTTACAGCAAGAGCGAGATCGCCGAGGCTTTTGATTGTCCCGAAGCCACGGTAAGATCGAATCTTCACATTGCGCGCACCAAATTGAGGAAACTACTAAAGCGTCGCAAGGATACATAGCGAGGAGTAAGAATGACGTGCAGCCATTTTATGGCGCTCCTGGATGGCTTTATCGATGGAGAGATCGAGACAGCCATTTCCGACGAGATGCAGCACCACCTGAGAGAATGTAACGACTGCAGCAACGAATACGCATCCGCCCTGCGCCTGAAAAAGACTTTGGCCGATATGACGGTTCCGGACCCCGGAAACGAATACTGGCAGGAAACAACAGATATAATCATGGCCCGAACAGTCGGCGCCGATTCTTCCCAGCCTCACAACGCTGAGACAGTTTCAGATAAGCGGGCCTTCGTGCGCTCGATGCTCTCGCTGGCAGCTTCGTTGCTTATTCTCTTCACGGCGATGCTTCTGGGAGCCGGTCAGGATGGTCAATCGATCCTGCTGAATCCACCATCGGCTGAGGTCGTTCACCCATCATCAATTAATCAAGACTCCGTACCGATGCAACAGGGAGTCTTTGCCCCTACCGACGACCAGACGCGCCTGCTGCGGGGGACCCTCCTGCTGGCGAGTCCCGGAGCGCCAGGACTGGCAACAGCTATGGCCCGCATGGGTGTCGGCGTCAACCCAACATCGGACAAAAAGTAACATACGGAGAACCACTATGAGAGCAATGACCGCCATCGTTATTCTTTTTATGTTCTGTCTCCTGATATTCGGATGCACAGGACAGGAAAAAACAATAACCCTTCGAATTCGCCTCCAACCGGGTGAAAAACTTACTTTTCAGCAGACTACCAAGGGTCGTACAAAGATTTACAAAGCCGATTCGCTGACCTCTGACCGACAGGAAAACTGGGAAGCCGAGTATATTCAGGAAGTCATCAGCATTGATCCCGACAGCACGATCCAACTGGTGACCAGCACAACTATCACCGGATTTTCACTCGACAGCCTCAATGCCGGTAAGATCGATTCCTCCAGCTACACCAGCGGTGACAGCCTGAGGATGAAACCGAATGGCCGAGTTGTGGACATCAAACCGATTGATCCGGATGTCGGACGGTCGGTTGAATGGCTGCAACAGTATATGGAACAGGGAATGCCTGTTTTTCCATCCGGTGAAATCTCGATCCCGTATAGCTGGACGCAAACTGTTCGCGTGATGCTCCCGGAAGAGACGATGGATGCTTCAATTGTCTTTACTGTCAAATCACTGGTACGGGAATTGGGGTATGACTGTGCCTTGATCGAGTATGACGGAACTCTTTACATCCCGGTACCACCAAGCGCCAAAGACACTACCTGTCTTGGCGGGATTGATCGCCTGACCACGACCGGGAAACTCTATTTTGCTTACACCGAGGGGACGACCATACTGGAAAGAGCCCACATTACAATTGACAGCGAACGGATCACTCTCGTGGACGGCAAGGAAGTGGCGATACGCTACGAAGGTTTCCGCGATGTCGAGTATGCGCTGGTTGACCGCCAGGTACCGTAACGCGCTACAA
>JAGLXI010000173.1 GCA_023132995.1 Candidatus Zixiibacteriota bacterium
CATTAATTGTGAGTCAATTCGCAGCGTCGGATCACGGCCGGACATGTTGACTTTGCCGCACGGCACTGGTATAATGCGGTGGTTTTGGAATTGGCCGACAGGCTCTACGCGGTGCCGATGAATCAGTACTTCCATTTTTCCGATCGCCAGTTGAAGTTCGTGGCGCTTCTAAGCGCCGGCGTCCTGATTATGGGTGGCTACCTGTTTCTGCGCTCCTATGCCTATCCATCCCGGGACGTGCCCACCCTCGGTGTTTTTCTCACGGAAACGGAGCCAACCTTCACAGGCGTCTTTGTGCTGGATCCCAACACTGCGCCAGCCGATTCCCTGGAACTCATCGGCGGTATCGGACCCGTTCTCGCCGACAATATCGTGGAGTACCGCCGGCAGCACCGAATCGACACGGTCACCGACATCATGAACGTCCCGGGCATCGGGCCCAAGACGTACGAAAAGATCAGACCATACCTGAGGATCAACTGCAAGTGAACAACGACGGCGCAACGGACACAGGTCGTGTCGGTGTCGGCATCGACTGCGGCAACGGCCATTTCCATCTCGCGCGAGTGCGACAGGACGCCGGATGGCCACAAGTGCAGGCGCTGGCTCGATTTGAATCCTCGCACATCAAGGAACACTGCCTGCTAACCGGGGGCAGGTTGGCATTCTCGGTAGGCGATCACCTGGTGATGACCAGAGAGGTAGCCGTCACTGATCCCGGCAATTTCGATGGCAGACTTCTGGCAGGTTTCGATTCAATGCAGTCGGTGCTTGACGACCGTGATGAGTTCCGTTTCGACTGCGTGCCGCTTGGAACCGGCGGCCGATACCAGGCCTCAACGGTACGACGGTCGGTCCTGGAGCAGTTGACTCGGCCTCTGGAGAACGGCTTTCCGGATATATCGGGGGGCGTCGATTACGTTCTCCGCTCCGCCGCTCTGGGTCGCGGCTACATCATGTTTTGCCGCCCCGCGCCCGAGGCCTTTGTGTGTTTGGCCGACCTGCACGACCGGGCCATTTCCATCTGCTTTGTCTACCAGGGATTGATTGTCGGTCTGACGCACCTGATGACCGACCGGTTCGATCTCGACGGCGATACCGGACTGGAAAGAATGGTCGTGGAGTTTCGGACCCTGGTGAACTTCAAGCTGGCGTCACTGTCGGAGAACGGCATCAGCATTCCGCTGACGTCCCTGGTTCTCTCTGGAGAGAAAGCCGGCGATCGTGTGCGGTCGGTTCTTCAGAAGTACTTCTCGGCCCGAGTCGAGGTTCCGCATATCGGCAACAGCTTCTTCCCCGATCCTGCCGCAACGTCCGGCGTCCCTCTCGAAAGGTACCTGGTGGCCCTGGGACTGGCGGCAGGCGAGAAACCCCACCGGTGATATTTCTTGGTATTATCTGGAAGTGGACTTATATTCGCGTGTAGATTTGGTGCTTGGTAAACGTGACTGAAACGAACATAAGAAGACTCGCAATTTATCCCGGCACTTTCGATCCGGTAACGAACGGACACATGTCACTGATCGAACGTGCCTCCCGTCTGTTTGACGAATTGACCGTGGCCGTGGCGTTGAACGCAGGGAAAACACCATTCTTCGATTTTGACGAACGCCTGGAGCAGATCAAAAAGGCGGTTGCGGCGCAACCATATTCAGGCAAGGTGCAAGTTATTGGCTTCGACGGCCTGCTGGCCGATTTGGCTATCAAGATGAAGGCTGCGGCAATTGTCAGAGGCCTTCGGGCCGTGTCTGACTTTGAGTACGAATTCCAGATGGCCCTGATGAATCGCAAGCTGGCGCGCTCGGTGGAAACTGTCTTCCTGATGCCGGCGTTGTCGTGGGTGTACCTTTCGTCCACAATAGTAAAGGATGTAGCCGCCAACGGCGGGGATGTCAGTCACCTGGTTCCGGTTTCGGTAAACGAGGCAATCGCCAGGAAACTGGCGTCGAGATAAGCAAAGGTCGTTTTGAGAGACAGGATTGGCATTGGGGAGACAGGGCGCATGATGGCTCGCCGCAGAACGGTTTCCCAAGACACACGCTCATGACTAAACCGACCGGAAAACAACAACCACCTCCCGATGATGACTCCTCTGGGAAGATCCAGATTCCGCTGGCCGAACTCATCAGGACGCGTCGGAAAAAGGTTGTAGAGCTGACCGGGAGAGGCGTCAACTGCTACCCCTATCGTTATGAGAACACGCGTCCGGTAAGCGAGCTGCTGAGCGATTTCGACGACCTGGCCGCGAGCGAGACTGTTGTCCGACTGGCCGGACGGGTCATGCTCAAGCGAAAAATGGGGAAGGCAGCCTTTGCCGACGTGCGTGACGCTGCCCAGCGGATACAGATATATGTCAAGGTTGACAATGTCGGCAAAGACGCCTTTGATCTGTTTGACGCCGTTGATCTGGGGGATATTCTCGGCTGCGAGGGGACCCTTTTCGTCACGCGAACCGGTGAACGGACCCTCAAAGTCACCTCTTTTGAACTGCTGACGAAGTCGCTGCATCCGCTCCCAGATAAGCACTCCGGCCTTACCGACAAGGAGACTCGCAGCCGTCGTCGCTATGCCGACTTGATCGTCAACCCCGAGGTGCGGGACCTGTTCGTCATGCGGACGCGGATCGTCAAGGCTATCCGTGACTTTCTGAACGCCAGGGACTTCCTGGAGGTGGAGACTCCTATCCTGCAGCCTCTCTATGGCGGCGGCATGGCGGTGCCGTTCACAACATATCACCAGCGCCTGGACCGCGACCTGTATCTACGCATCGCCGACGAACTCTACCTCAAGCGTCTGCTGGTGGGCGGCCTCGAAAAGGTCTGGGAGTACTGCAAGGATTTCCGCAACGAGGGCATCGACCGCCTGCACAACCCGGAGTTCTCCATGATTGAGCTTTATTGGGCATATGCCGATTATAAAGACATGGCCGAGCTGTTCGAGGAATTGTTGCGGCACATTGTCCTCGAAACACACGGCAGCTACAAAATTGCCTATGGAGAACATGAGATAGACTTTGAGCCGCGCTTTCGATGGGTCAGTATGATTGATTCTATCAAGGACAAAACAGGCGTGGATTTCATGGGTCTCTCCTTTGAGGAGGCGAAAAAGGCGGCCGGGGAGTATGATCTTGAGGCCGGGAAACTGATCAACAGAGGGAAAGTGATCGAAGCGGTGTGGGAGGCGACGGTCGAACCGTCTCTGATTCAGCCCACATTCATTGTCGATTTCCCGGTGGAGATCTCGCCGCTGGCCAAGAAACACCGTGAGCGCGAGGGTCTGACGGAGAGATTCGAACTGTTCGTCGCCGGGCAGGAAATGGGCAACGCCTTCAGCGAACTCAACGATCCCGTGGATCAACTGGAGCGTTTCCTGCAGCAGGGCAAGGCGCTGCAGGCGGGCGACAAAGAGGCCCAACCCCTCGACGACGATTTCATCACCGCCCTGTCATACGGAATGCCTCCCTCGGCGGGGCTGGGGTTCGGCGTCGACCGGCTGGTGATGCTGCTGACCAATCAGCACAACATCCGCGACGTCCTGCTCTTCCCGCAGATGAAGGACATGAAAGAAGGTTCGGTGCCGGTATCCGGGATTCTGGCGCAAATAGTCCAGGATGAAAAGGAAAGTGATTCGACATAACATTTGGCTGCCACCGGGCAGCCTCCCGTCGGCCTTAAGGTTAATAATGCAATACATCGTTGCTGCATCTGCTCCTCCTTTTCCGGCCTTGGGTTTAGTTGCAACCGTTTCTCGAGGAGGAGTCTTTATGAATTGACCCCCCCAGTGGGGCTGCTTACATCAGTTTTGAAGTTAATTCGTTTCAATGGAGTTTTTTTATGAACATCTATGTTGGCAATCTGCCTTTTGAGATCAGTGAAGATGAGTTGCTCGACGTCTTTGGAGCCTTCGGTGAAGTCTCTTCGGCCAAGATTATAACCGACCGCTATAGCGGCCGGCCACGTGGCTTCGCCTTCGTCGAAATGCCCGACGACAGTCATGGTCAGGCGGCTATCGATGACCTCAATGAGAAGGATTTCAAGGGCCGCACGCTCAAGGTCAGCGTGGCTCGCGCCCGCGAGGAACGGCCCGAGCGTCGCCCACCCGACGACAGGCGTTAATTCCGTTTCCATAAACATGAGGGCAAACTGCCCGGTCGCTGTTGCGGCCGGGCAGTTGCTGTATAAGGGCCGGATCCCTCAGGCCCGGCCTCCCGGGGCGTAACAAACGAAAAGATCTATAAAACCGTTGACAAGGCCGATCTCGACCGTATCTTAACCAACAAGATAGTTAAACTAAACAGTTGGTCATATAATGCCCGATTCCACCCCGCGCCGGTACCCCGACCGCAACAAAACCAGCCGAGAGAAAATCACGACCGCCGCCCTGACTGAGTTTGCCGACAAAGGCTTGGCCGGGGCCAGAATCGACCGCATCGCTACCGCCGCCGGTGTCAACAAGGCCATGATCTATTACCACTTCTCATCCAAGGATAACCTCTACGAGCAAGTTGTGGATGAATTCGTCGGCGATCTTATGGGCAGGATAAGCCAGGCCATCTCCGATAAGGCCACCGTTGAGACCGGCCTGATGCAGTTGGATGAAGTCTACACCGAGCTTGTCACCGAGTACCCGGAGTTCCCCCGTCTCTTGCTGCGGGAACTGGCTGACCCGGGCGGAAGAATGATCGGCAGGATCAGCCGGATTCTGGTCAAGTCCGGCAATCCGGCCCGGATGCAGCGGCTCCTGCGTCGTGGCGTGGCTGGCGGCCGGCTTCGTCGCATCAACGTCAGACAGGCGCTGGTTTCGTTCCTGACCATGAACATCGGGTATTTTCTTATGGCTCCCCTGTTGGACAAAGTAATGGATATCAAGGACCGGAAACGATTTGTGAAAGAAAGGAAGAAAGCCGTGGTCGATCTGTTCTTGAACGGGGTAAGGGCGAGATGAGACGTTACTTGTTGACCGCATTGTTGGTCGTGGTCGGATACTCTTCCCCGGTTGGCCGCGAGTTGACCCTCAGCGAAGCCTTGCGCCTTTCCACCGAGCATTCTCACACTCTCAAGAGCGCCACGGCGCGCACGGCCGCCGCCGAAGGAGCAAAGCGGGCCGCCCTGGCCGACCGTTTTCCCACGTTGTCAGTCGCGGCTTTCGGGCTTTACAACAGCGAGGTGCCGACGCTTGATATTGAGCTGCCGCCGCCGGTCGGCGTGTCGTTTTCACGGGAGGTGGGCACCAGCGAAACCTATCAGGCGGATTTGCGCCTCAGTCTGCCCCTGTTTACGGGAGGTCTGCTGGGCGCGAACATCGACCGTGCCCGCGCCAGGCTGACGTACACCGACGCCCTCGCGCAGGCGGAGCGCGATCAGGTGCTGCTTCAGATGCGCCTGGCATATCTGTCGCTGGCCCGCGCCGACCGCATGCTCGACGCCGCCGGCGCCTCACTGCGCCGAGCAGAGATTATCGCCGCCGACGTCGGCGTCCTCTTCGATGGCGGTATGGCCGATTCGGTTGACATCTTAGAGGCTCGCTTAGGGCTCGACCAGGCGCACTTCCGCGAGCAGAGCGCCGCAATTCGACGCCGGTCAGCCGAAATCATGCTGCTGACTCTGACAGGTCTCCCCGCCATGGAGCAGCTTGAGATCACCGGTTTCCCGGAAGCCATCCCCGGCGAACTGATGCAGGCGGCAGTGCTCCCGGGTAAGCCAGAACTGAAGGCGGCCGAGGCAGGCGTGAAGCTGAGTCTGTCCGGTATGAAAGCGGCCCGGGCCGGGTACTATCCAACGCTGTCGGCGTATGCCGGGTATTCCTACGGGATGCCGAACCTTGATCGCTTCCAGAACACTTGGAATGACTACTTCAGTTTCGGGGCCAATCTGGTCTGGTCGTTTAACGCGGGCAATAAAGTCGGCGCCGGGGTCAGGGCTGCGGAGCATGAACACGGGGCGGCTTGCAGTGAGCGGGACAGGGCGGTTGAGGTCCTCGGTCGCGAGGCAAAACTGTCGCTGCAGAATCTGAAATTAGCCCGCAAGAGATATGAAACGGCACAGCGGCACTTGCGGGTCACTTCCGACAGCTATCGACTGGCAGCCGTCAGACATCGGGAAGGAGTGCTGTCGGCGAACAGACTGCTGGAAATCGAGGCGTCTCTCACCGAGGCCGAGTCGTTGCTGGCTGGATCCCTGGTTGATTTCTTCGTTGCCCGAAGCGCGCACTATTTCGCTATCGGGTCGGACAAACTAAGAGAAGGGTTCTAAGATGCAAAATCTGCGACTACCCATACTTTTACTTACACTAAGCCTGTTTCACGGGGGATGCAGTCAGGATGACCGGCGACCCGGCGGTTCGGGGTTGCTTGAGGCCACGGAAGTGGTTGTTTCCTCGGAAGTCGGTGGCCGTGTTATAAGACTGCTCTTCGATGAGGGAACCGTTGTCGCGCTGGCCGACACATTGCTGCTCATTGACCCCACGCGTCCGCAACTGGAATTGGCCGCAGCCGAGGCTGACCTGGAAGTGATCCGGGCCAACCTGCGCGTAGCGCGACTGGTGGCCGAACAGGCAGCGGCTACCGAAGAGTTCGCCCTGTCCGAACGCAGCCGCATCGAGAAACTGCTGGCATCGAATACGGCCACCCGCAAACAGATGGACCTGGTCGCGTTTGAATACGTTCAGGCGGAGCTGGCCACCAGGGCAGCCCAGGCCAGGGTGGCTACCGTGAAAGCGCAACTCCAAAAGACCGAGGTCAATATCGACCGCATCAAGCGCAACCTCGACGACTGCCACCCGCTGGCGCCGGTGGGAGGGACGATGACGGCAAAGTATGTTGACGAGGGGGAACTGCTGAGTCCGGGCAAGCCGATAGGGCGCATATCCCGCCTCGACAGCCTGTGGGTAAAGGTCTATCTACCGGCGGCGGCATTTGCGTCGGTGAAGATCGGTGACACGGCCTGGGTCGACACTGAGTCGGGCGGCAGCCCCTGTCCGGGCCTTGTCATCTGGACCTCACCCGAGGCGGAGTTCACCCCCAAAAACGTGCAGACACAGAAGTCGCGGGCCAATCTTGTGTACGCGGTCAAGGTCAAGCTCGCCAACGACGACCGTTCACTGAAAGTGGGAATGCCGGTGTATGTGACTATCGGGGCGCCATGAATTTCGTATCGGTGGCGCACCTGTCAAAGTCGTATGGCGATGTCAAAGCGATCGACGACTTCAGCTTTGAAATCGACCAGGGTGAGGTCCTGGCCCTGGTGGGACCGGATGGAGCCGGCAAGACCACCCTCATGCGCCTCGTTTGCAACCTGCTGGTTCCCGACAGCGGCACCATACGGATCGCCGATCTCGACGTCGCCGGTGGTTTTGACCGCCTCAAGGAGATGTTGGGCTACATGCCCCAGGTCTTCTCGCTGTACCTCGACCTCAGCGTGGAGGAGAACCTGATCTTCTACGCGGGCATCTACGGTGTTACCGGCGCGCGCTACCGGCAGAAGCGGGATTACCTGTATGGCTTCTCCATGTTGGCTCCCTTTGCGCGCCGCCGAGCCGGAGACCTCTCGGGCGGCATGAAACAAAAGCTGGCGCTCTCGTGCGCTCTTATCCACGATCCTCAGATCCTCGTTCTGGACGAACCGACCACGGGCGTCGATCCTCTCTCTCGCCGCCAGTTCTGGGAGATACTGTCCGAGTTCAAGCGCCAAGGGGTCACGATACTGCTGACGACACCGTACATGGACGAGGTGGCACGGGCCGATCGCGCTTGTTTCATGTTTGGCGGAAAGAAGTTGACAGAAGGAACACCCGGGGAACTGACAGGCAGCTTCAAGGGTGAGCTTTACTCTCTGGACACGCTCCCCTCGACTGATCTCATAAAGAGATTGAACGACATCCCACATCTACAGTCGCGGCGATTCGGGACAGGTCTGCATGTCAATCTCGACGCAGATTTGAAAATCGAAGACGTCTCCGAAGCCTTGCGCGCCGCCGGGGTCGATCCGGGACACCTGGTTCCGGCGCAGGCTGGGATGGAAGACTGTTTCATTCAACTCATGGAGCAGACGGGTGACTGAGACGGCCGTGCGGGTGCGGGATCTGTCCCGCCAATTCGGAGCCTTCACAGCGGTGGACAGGATTTCCCTGACCGTGGCGCGGGGTGAGATATTCGGGTTTCTGGGAGCCAACGGCGCCGGCAAGACCACCGCTATCAGGATGCTTTGCGGCTTGCTCATGCCGACCGCGGGTGAAGGCGAGGTGGTCGGCTATGACATCTACCGACAGGCGGAAGATATCAAGAAGAGCATCGGTTACATGTCGCAGAAGTTCTCCCTGTATCCGGACCTGACCGGGCGGGAGAACATGCGGTTCTACGGCGCCGCCTACGGTTTGAAGCGAACCGTCGTGAACGACTGCATCCGATCCCTGAGCGAACATCTCTCGCTGAGCGAGTTCATCGACCGTCCCTCGGGTGCCCTGCCGGTAGGGTGGCGGCAACGATTAGCCCTGGCGGTGTCGCTCATACACCAGCCGCAAATGCTGTTTCTCGATGAGCCGACCGGCGGGGTCGATCCGGTGTTTCGACGGCGGTTCTGGCAGGTGCTCTACCGCCTGGCCGAGGAAGGCGTGACCATATTCGTGACGACGCACTACATGGACGAGGCCGAGTATTGCGACCGTATCTCGATCATGCACCAGGGACGCATCGTAGAGCGCGGCCGACCGCCGGATCTGCTGAAAAAACACAAAGCGCCCAACCTGGAAGAGTTGTTCGTATCGCTTATCGGCTCGCGGGAGGTCGCCGGTGCGTAGAATCAGGCACATCACCCGCAAGGAACTCTACCATATTCTGCGAGATGCCCGCTCCCTGGCCATCGTTCTGGTTATGCCCGTCGCGATGACATTTCTCTACGGATATGCCATTAATCTGGATATCGAAAACATCGTGATGGGCGTAATCGATCTGGACCAGACACAACATTCGCGAGCGCTCGCAGGATGTTTCTATCATTCGACATACTTCAGCAAGCCACAGGAAGAAATGGACCCCACCGACCCCGAGAGAGTTTTCCGAGAGGGACGGGCCAGCGCCGTCTTGGTGATCCGGTCCGGGTTCGGCCGCGCGCTGGAGCGGGGAAACAGCTTTTCGCTGGGTCTTACCATCGACGGTTCCGACAACAACATCGCCGGCGCCGTCCGTGGGTATGCCGGCCAGGCGCTCAACTACTTCCTGCGTGACCGTCTGCCACCGGGTGCAAAACTCCCCGGCGTGATCATCGCGCCCCAAGTGCTGTACAACCCGGATTTGCAGTCCTCGCATTTCTTTGTCCCCGGCCTGGTAGCTATTGTGCTGCTGATGATATCCGCTCTCCTGACCTCGGTTACTATTGCCCGCGAAAAGGAGACCGGGACCTTGGAGCAATTGTTGACGGCCCCGGTCAAACCGGTCGAGATTCTCCTGGGCAAGATACTTCCCTATGTTTTCATCGCCCTGTTTGACGGCGTGTTGGTGCTGGTGTTCGCCAAGTTGGTTTTCGGCGTGCCGTTTGTGGGTTCTCATCTGCTGCTGCTTGGTTTCGGGCTTGTGTACGTCGCCACGGCGCTGTCGATCGGGATACTGATCTCGTCCCTGGTGAGGACGCAGCAGGTAGCAATGATGTATGCGATGATGTTCACCATGCTTCCTTCGGTAATGCTCTCGGGGTTCATCTTTGCCGTTAAGAATATGCCCTCTCTGCTGCAGTACCTGAGCCTGATTATCCCGGCCACGTATTTTCTGACCGTTATCCGCGGCGTCATGCTCAAAGGGGCGGGCCTCGGGGAGCTGGTGATTCACGGGGTTTTTCTTCTGGTCCTGATGGCGATCATGATCGGTGTCGCCGCGGCCAAATTCAAGACGAGGTTAGCTTAACCATGACCAGGGCGCTGACAGGACTGGTGAGAAAGGAGTTCCTCCAGGTTTTCCGCGACCGCAACATGCTGAGTCTGATTTTCGCCATGCCGTTAGTTCAGCTCATTCTTTTTGGCTACATCGTGAACACCGAGGTGAGGCTGATAGATCTGGATGTTTACGACTTTGACCGGAGCGAAACGTCCCGGGCATTTGTCAACTCCTGTCGGGCAGGAGACTACTTTGTGCCGCAGGAGGGTGTGCCGTCAATCCTGGCTCTCGACGAGAGATTCAAAAATGGCGCCAGTGAGATGGCCCTGATAATACCTGAGGACTTCTCTACCCGGCTGCAGACGCGCGAGCAGGCGGCGGTGGGACTGATTGCCGATGGAACCGGGGCCAATGCAACCGCCATCGGATTGGGCTACATGGGTCAGATCGCCCGGAAGTTCTCTCAAAGAGAACTGGGCGTGACGCCACCGGTAGATATCAGGTACCGCTTCCTGTACAACCCAGAGGCCGAGTCGGTCTACTTCATGGTGCCGGGAATCGTGGCCGCCCTGCTGATGATGATTACGGTTATGCTCACCAGCATGGCGATTGTCCGCGAGCGGGAACGGGGCACTCTCGAACAATTGTTAGTGACGCCAATGTCGTCCACAACCCTGCTGCTGGGGAAAGTGATCCCGTTTGCTGCGCTGGGGCTCTTTGAGTTGGTCTTTGCGCTGACTATCGGCGTTCTGTGGTTCAGTGTGCCGTTTGTCGGTTCGCCTTTCCTGCTTCTGGCGCTGTCGCTCCTCTACCTGCTGACCACCCTGGGATTAGGACTATTTTTCTCAACCGTCACCACGACTCAACAACAGGCGATGTTTTTTGCCTGGTTCTTTTCGGTGTTCGCCCTGCTGACCTCAGGTTTCTTCACACCCATCTCCAACATGCCGCAGTGGATGCAGTACGTTACGCTTCTCAACCCCATGCGCTACTTTGTCAACATAGCTCGCGGGATAATGATGAAAGGTTCAGGAATCACGGAACTATGGGCCGATACCTATCCCCTGATTCTCTTCGGCGTTTCGATTTTCGGCATCGCCGTCGCCCGCTTCACAAAACGCGCAGCGTGATAAGACGAATGCAGGTTGGGACTACAGACCGCAGGTCGGGGCATAGCCCTGGTTGAACATGTAGTCGACCAGGTAGACTAGGTCGGAAATGTCCGGAATGTCGCCACCCTCGCCGTCCAGATCGGCCGACACCATCACCGGCGGCTCTGGACCCTCGTTGAACATGTAGTCAACCAGGTAGACCATGTCCGCGATGTCAATCAACAGACCGCCGCTGCCGTCGATGTCGCCACAGAGCCAGTTCGGAGAGGCTCCAAGCTGGATGTCAATATGAAGCGACGTCGTGTAACCACCCGAAGCGCTGACTGAAAGCTCCACCGA
>JAGLXI010000174.1 GCA_023132995.1 Candidatus Zixiibacteriota bacterium
CAGGCTGACATACTCATCAGCCTCTAAAAGAGACCCCACCACCGAGTAAGCCGCACCGCTGCCCACGTTGGCAAGCGTCACCACCAACTCCCCCCTCTCCCCGGGATCAAGTACACCATCCTCATTTCCCAGGGAATCGTCCATCTGATAAGACACGAACTCCAGACACGGAGCGTAAACCAGGATATCTATACTGCCATACCAGGTCTCGCGACCGGCGCTCGTCACCTCAAGATCAAACGTCACTTCATGACCGTCAGGGACATCTCCGGATACATCAAAGGAAAAAGCCGAGGACACATAACCAGCGCCGCCCCCGCTCGATATCGTGCCGTAACCCTCCTCACCGTCGGTGATCGTCACGTAACCATCCGATGTCGATATGCTCGCGGCAACGTCGTTGGCGTCGCCCGACCCAAAGTTCACCAGGCCAACCCCTAAGACAATACTCTCGCCGTTCTCCACCAGACCATTGCCGTTGCCGGCGCCGTCATCGATGTTGCTGTAGTCATACATGACATACGGACCGGACGGGGTGATGACCTCGATGGTTGAAACGTAGGGCTGGCGATTCTGACCGGTTATGACAATATCAGCCATGCAGGGAGTATCAAACCCCGCCAGTGCAATCTCGACCGAGCCGGAACCGTCTACATAGCCTGCGCCCTGCAGTTCACCGTCGACACTGATGCCCACATAGGAGCCAGGGTCGGCCTCGACAGTGGTGGAAGTTGCCGTCACAAGCAGCACGGCATCATGGCTGACGCTGTTTACCGCGGGGACACCCATGTAGGTCATCACCGACGGGTCTCCCATGAGGTGGTAGATTTCCCAGTAGTAGGTCTGAAGGTCGCTGCCCGCCTCGGTCACGCCCATGTTGCCGGCGAATATGATGGCCGAGTTGGCAATGTAGTGTTGGCTGATCGGCTCGCCGTGATCGTGAAAGATGCCGTCGTAGGCACCCTGGCCCGTCTCTTCGTAGGTCGGTCCGCTGCCGATAATCGGTCCGCTGCCGACGCCCCACCAGTAGTCCTCATCCCAGAAAGTGGAGTTGGTGCCGCCGATATAGCCGATACCGCCCTTGTCGGCCACCTGGAGAAAGGCCTCGCCGAAACAAGGCGTGGAGTAATCGGTGCCAAACGTATTGGGCAGACAGCAGTTCCCGATACCCAACAGGTACTGGTGGTAATTGGTCAGGTCGGGAATGTCGGCGGTAGTGAACGGCGGGTTGGCGTGTCCGGCGTGGTTGCAGTGAGCAGTGTAATTGTAGAAGCCTGCTCCGTCACTGATGGTCTGGATGATGGCGGCCGCAGCCCCCGATGCATCCGAGGCCGGGTAAAGCCAGACGTGCGGCGTTATGCCGTGAGCGGCATTGAAGTAATAGTCGGTCCCGTAGTTGATCTGGCCGTTGCCGAAAGTTGACGCATAGCTGTGGTCAACGCCGGAAACGAGGGTCACCTCGGCAAGATAACTGGGGTCCGGCATAAGGTACTGCTCATATTCCAGCGTCTTGTCGATCTGAGGCTGTAGTTCCGCAGTATTCTGGGCCGAGAAGCGACCATAGTAGATCTCCGGGAAATCATCGGACGGGCTGCTGAACTCACAATAGCGAAGGTCAGTGATATGGTACCCGGCGCTGCCCGACCAGGCCGGTATTTGCTGAGCGTCACCCACAAAGAGTACGAATGACGGCGCCGGGTCCTCGACCGTGCCGGCATCGTACAGGCTCTCGATGTAGCTCTTTATCGCCGAATTACTGCTTCCAATCACATTGGTGTAGGCCGTTATTATCGTGAATCCCTTCCGGGTCTTCCACTCGATAAAGGGCTGAAGCTGATCGGCGAACATCGGATCAGAGATTATGAGGTATTTGACAGGATGAGTCACAAGGTCGTCCCGCACAGCGGGGACTTGATCCCCGTAGTTTATCAACCCGGCGTAGAGCGGCTCAAAAAACGGCGAGTAATACTTCTTCCGCTGCTCGTCGGTTAAGGCCCAGTCAGCACCATCGAAACTGATCCTCACCGTCAGTGACGTGTACACGCGCAGCTTGTTCCCAACCGGATCGTATTGGATGGGTGCCACAGAGACCCTGCCCAAACGGACGCCGCGCATCGTCCCCGCAACCTTGACATCCACCGGTGGCAGGGCGTAGTATCCGCGCTGCTCGTAGACAGCCCGCTTAAACTCAAAGGGGACCGACGTCGGGTCATCGGACTTGCTGAGCGACGGTTGAACCGGAATTATGGGATTGGTCAATCCAAGAGAGGACAGGGACAATTCCTGTACCTCGCTGTTGATTACAGTCGCGCTCAGTCGGCAGCCGTAAGGAATCGATATGAGCTTGCCGGCGACCGGCAGATTCGGCTCGCCGACCTGTTGCGAATGGGCAAACGAGCTGACCGTCATCATGACGAAGGGACCTTCCCTCGTCAAGACGTCGGCGAAGTCGATCGCACCGACGGCAACGTTCAGGGTCAGGCCGTTGTCGCTCTGGCCCAGGAGCGTCACTCCACTGGGAGAATCGCTAATCCGGACAGTCTGACCGCCAAAGGCCGGCCCGCTCAGGGCTATAGCCAGCGCGAGTGCGATGCAGCTACTGACAGAATTCTTCCTCAAAACGACCTCAGTATCGATTTTTCGACTTCAATTTCTCTTACTTGGGCCAACTGCATCCTGCAATCAGCAGCTTCCTTTATGCTTGCCATTCAGGCTCCTCGGTACGGCCCTGGCGCAAACAGCAATCGGCGCCTGCGCCCCTATCGTGCAGGTCAGGTTCACGGGTCGCAAACAGGGGCGGCCCCCTGGTGGAACATGTAATTCACCAGGTATATCAGGTCGGAAATGTCGAGCAAACCGCCGCCTCTGCCGTCCAAGTTGGCCGCTGACATCACCGGCGGCGGTGGACCCTCGTTGAACATGTAGTCGACCAGGTAAACCAGGTCCGAGATATCGATCAACGCCTCGCCGCCGCCGTTAATATCGCCGCAGATCCCCTCCGGAGAGGCTCCGAACGGTATCTTAATATACAACGACGTCCGGTAACCACCGGAAGCATTGACTGAAAGCTCCATCGAAGCGATATGATCCAAGGGACAAGCAGCGCCCGCCACCAACTCAAAAGCATCAACCGCATTGTCGGCCACACCTCCCGACGAGTCTATCTCTCCAAAAGAACCGCTGGCATCAATTAAACTAATATGCTCATCAGTCTCCAGGAGAGACCCCGCTACCGAATAAGCCACACCGCCGCCCGCGTTGGCAAGCGTCACCACCAACGCCCCCGTCTCCCCGGGATCAAGAACACCATTGCCGTTCCCCAAAGCATCATCCAACCGAAAAGATACAATCTGCAAACGCGGACCATTGACCCGGATATCAATCTTCCCATACCACGTCTCACCGGCGATGTCCGTCACCTCAAGATCAAACGTCACTACATGACCGTCAGGAACATCTCCGGCAACATCAAAGGAAAAGGCCGAGGACGAATAGCCCACGCCGCCCCCGCCCGATATCGTACCATAACTCTCCACACCGTCGGTGATCGTCACGTAACCATCCAAGGTCGATATGCTCGCCTCAACATCAGCGGCGTCGCCTGGCCCCACGTTCACCAGGCCAACCCCTAAGACAATGCTCTCGCCGTTCTCCACCAGACCATTGCCGTTGCCGCCGCCGTCATCGATGTGACGGTAGTCATACATCACATACGGACCCGACGCCGATATCACCTGGATCGTGGACACGTGCGGCAGGGCGTTGAAAGCGGTCACGGTCAGGGTGACGGCTTCGCCGACGGGGAGGTGTTCCCCGAGCGATATGCTCGCCGAGCCGTTCAGGTCGGTGTAAGCGGAACCGTGCAGAGTGCCTTCGTGGTAGACGGCGCAGAGGGCGTTACGCCGCCCGTAGACGATAACGTCGAAAGCCCTTACGTCGGTAGTCACCAGGGCCTCGTGAGCCACCGCCAGGGTCGCGGGATCATCGGTGCGAACCTGCAGTGAGGGATCACCAAAGATATGCCAGGTATTGAACATCTCCTCCCCAGCGGTACCGTTGATTTCAATCATTCTGCAGGCGCCGTTGTAACACAACCCGCCGAAGGTCGTCTTCTTCTCGGCAGCGAGCAGGTCATTCACTTCGTCCTGGGCGTCCATCGGTGGGTTCCAGGACTGGTTAATGGATGACATATAGGTCGCCACAGCGCCGGAGGGTTCCCCTCCACTGGTGGCCCGCAACCAGGCCTCGGCAAAACATGTACGGCCGGCGAACTGTCCGTTGATGCATGCCACACTGATAATGAACGGTAGCATATTGCCGTTAGTGAGGGCATCTACATTACTGTTGCTGAAGCGGGTGGTGATCCAACTGGTCGCAGTGCCGTGTCCACAGTAGTTGATAATGCCGCGCCCGCTGTTCAGAGCAGCCGCGACCTGCGAGGCGGAGACGGAGCCGTAAAGCCGGTCGACTTCGGTGTACCCGTAGGCCAACAGGTCGTCGCGGATATTCCCGATGTGCTGATAGTCGTACTCACCATGATGTCCGGGCCCGCCAAGCGAGGCGATACCCATCCCCTTGTGAAACCAGTCGGCCCCCGCGGGTTGTTTGTCGTAGTCAAGGGTGCGCCTCACCTGCGTTTCAACCTGTTCGACAGTCTCAGCCGAGAAGCGACCAACAAGGATATCCGGGTAGCCGTCGTTGCCGTCTACGAGAGCGTAGGTGGGGTCAGCCGCTCCCTTGGATGTGAAAGGGGTTGCCATCTGCGTGGCATCGCCGACCAGCAGTACAAAGACGAGGTTGGTGCTGTCATAGAAATCCCGGATGAAGGTCTTGATGACGGCGCTGCTATTGCCGATCGACGAGATATCCATGATTGTCGTCGGGATGCCCTTCTGCCGTTTCCAGTCCACCAACGGAAGCATGGCGTCATGGAAGGCATCATAAGTAATGATCAACATGTCACCATGTTCCGAGACCGGCACAAGACGTTCCACCCCCCATTCACCGTAGTTGATGAGGCCGTCGCTGTACATGCCATCGAAATCCGGAACCCCGGCCCGCGGTCGCCTGCTGCGTTCTATCACGTTGACCGTACCGGGGCCGTCGCTGACAACTTCAACGGTTACAGATGTGTACACGCGCAGTGTCTGACGCGCCGGGTGATACTGGAAAGCATTGAGTTCGATCACCGTACCGCGGATGTCTCGCATAATGAACGGCTCCCTGATTCGGGCCAGTTCTGCGGGGTACCATTCCGCCGTGTTGTAGACCTCACCAAATTCGTAGGGGACGTTCTCCGGAGCCGGGGCAGTTGAACGCATCAGGTTGCCCTTGGACGGCACCACCGGCATGCCGGGATAATCCACATATTCCGCGTCCAATACGTTAAGACGGAGACCAACGTCGTCGGGAACAATGATGCGGCGGCAGATGCGCGGGAGGGCCGGTTGTTTCTCGTTGAGCAGCACGGCTTCCCGGCCGCAAATGAGGGTATAGTAGACTTCGCCGCTCAGGTCCACTGCCTCCCGACTGAAAGCGCCTATTTCAAAGCGGACCACCGTCCTCAGTTCGTTGGATTCCTCGACGAACACAGCGACGTCGTCGACGTTCTCCGTCAGTTCAATCCGCTCGGTCGCGAACGCGGCGCAAGCAACAATCAGGGAAGCAATTATCAGTAGAATATAGCGCATCGCGGTTTCCTTTGTAGTATCTTATCGCAGTATCGCGCAAGCGTAGTACATTCACTCAGGCAAGCATAACGCAGGAACAGACCTGGCCGTGCGCACCTGTATGTTTTTAATATAACACTTATGTCGGCTGTTCAAAGAAGAAAACGCGCCGGATAGAACCGCCCTTTGGCGAGTATGTCAAAGGGCTTATCTTACGCACCTGAAGGACTTTCTCCCAAATCTAACGAAGCTTGATGGGTTCGACCTGATGTCAAGACTGTCAAGAAGCACCTGGACGCGTTGCCTACGTTCCAACGGAATACTGTTACCGCAAAGTGATAATGTC
>JAGLXI010000175.1 GCA_023132995.1 Candidatus Zixiibacteriota bacterium
GTCAGACCCTACGAAATCGACTGCGTACAGTTTGTAGTCCGTGGAGTCCTGCTGCGCCCAGGTCTGGCCGCCGTCGGCAGTGTGAAATATCTTGCCTCCGACAGAGCTTCCCCAGGGGCCGCCCACCGCCCAGCCGTTCTGTTCGCCGGCGAAGGCTATCCCCAGCAGCGAAACCGACTCAATCACGTGAGGGTC
This sequence comes from Candidatus Zixiibacteriota bacterium, assembly GCA_023132995.1. Taxonomy (GTDB): domain Bacteria; phylum Zixibacteria; class MSB-5A5; order GN15; family FEB-12; genus JAJRTA01. The sequence goes on from JAGLXI010000175.1 coordinate 196, forward strand.
TCCCCAGGTCGCGCCGCCGTCAGCAGTACTTATTATCAGGCCGTCATAAGGGACCGCCCCGACAGCGCCTACACTCCAGCCGGCGGTGGCGCTTAGGAATGTGACGTCCATCAACCAACTGTCAGTCCGGTAGGTTTGATACTCCCAAGTCTCGCCGCTATCGGTAGTGCGCAGTATACTTCCCGCGAATCCAACCGCCCAGCCGTTTGTTTCATCGATAAAAACTACATCTTCCAGTGTGTTTAGAAAGGGATCGTCCTCAAAGTTAAGTTCGTTCAGATACCATCCCACCTGAACGCCATCCCCGCCGGTCGGGCTGTCGTCATCATCACTGCATCCGGCAAACAGTATCGGCAGCGCCACCAGGATGCAAATCATTCCCGCTGCGAGGACCGTTGAAAATCTGGCCTTCTTCTCCAAAACAGTAGAACCTCCGGTCATTTGATAATTGACTTGAACCATAATAATATCGCATGATCGGCCCTGTGTCAAACGAAAAGGGGGGCGAGGCGCATCTTTGCGCGCACTCCGGACAGGAACAGAAATACCGGACGGCGATCCGTAGCCTCGCCGCCCCTGGTAGATGCCGGACGTAGCAGTCTTGTCTATGGGGGCAGTTGTTCTACCTAACTAATGGAGACCGGCCGGGCAGATAATCAGGGGTATTCCTCTTCCAGTTCGTCGATTATGATGTCTTCCAGCTTCTGTCTGCGGACTTTGGGTCGATCACGTCCCTGGCGCTGTTTTCCATCGTCGTTGTCCGTGATCTCCGAGAGACGTCTGCGGATTTCGGGCTTGCCGCGGTGTTTCTTGTGAGACCTGCTCCTTGTACGCTTCCACTGGTCGCGCATCCTTTTCCTCCAGGCGAAAACTCAAAGTAGATAAAAGAAGGCTGCCATATCTATCGGCCTTGTTATGCCATTGTTTTGTTTTTCAGTCACCTGCGGCGGTCTTCGTCGGTATGCTGCGCAGCAATTGGGCAGTGGCTCTGTGGATGCGGCGTTTGCAGACGCTTACACATACTGAAACGGTCCTGGCAGACAGGCAACGGGTTGCGTGGCGGAGATCAGCAGGCGAGGTTGCCGCCGAGCCGCGGTCGCCCGGCTGTAATCTCATGTCTGCCATGCTGATAAGATGCAGACACGACCGGCGGGGGCGATTTGCCGACTCCCGGCACAGGCTGTGCTCGAACGGTGGTAGACAGACAGCCTGCAAAGGAGTTCCGATGTTAGATGGCAAGTTTCAGCGAGGGTTCTCACCCGAACGGTTGGCCTCCACCAAAGAGCCCAGAGTCCGCAAGGACGAGAGGGGATTCTTTCTGATGTCGCTCTCGGAAAATACGAAAGTCTACTTCGAGGATTTCTACCGATTCCTTGAGGCTACCTATTCCCGGGCCGGCGCCGAACGGGAGATACTCAATCAGAAGCTTGCCGCCACCAAGCCTGAGCAAGTCGAAACCATCGCTTACTACCGGTCCCGAGGAGTGATCATCGACCTGCTGCTTCAGACGATCCGGCGCTTTTACACCGACGGTGCCAATTTCGGCGTTATTATGACTCCCTGGTGCTTCGGGACCGTGATGCTCGAGAAAATCGAGGTTCACCGCGATCGTCTGAGCAGAGGAGAGATACACGACGGCAATATCCCGGACTATCCCTACTACGTTATCAAGTATATTGACGAGACCTACAAAACAGCCCTTCTGGAGTTGTTTGATTTCCCGGAAAAAGCCTTCCAGATGCGCTGGCAATACTCTGAACTGTTGAAGAGGTACTCGCGGATTCTGACCAATATCACGTCCTCTCTTCACTCCGTTTTGGGGATGATAAAAAACTACGGTTCGTAACTCTTGCCCTACGTTCCTGCATTCCCTCCTGCGGTTCCCTCCGGCTTTCGCCGGAGGGTTTTTTTAACTCCTTTCACAATCGTGCCGATAAGAAAGAGATAGGGACGCTCTCGCCCAGACACGTGACAGCGAGTGTTTGACGAATTGAGGATACGTTCAGATGGCCGCCGCATTGACCAGAACCGTCGTTGAAGAGCAGCATGTTCCCATATACCTTGAATGTCTCAGGGTAGACTCGGTCCTGGATTTTGACCTCTACCTGTACGCGGACAACAGGCTGGTTCTGTACCGATCCGCCGACCTGGCGTTCAACGATCGGACGCGACAGAAACTGCTGGAGAACAAGATTGACCGTCTCTACATTCGTGGCGACAGCAAGGGCAGCTACCAGCAGTATATCGAGAAGAACCTCGATAAGGTGCTAACCGACCCGGAAATTGGAGAGGAAAAGAAGGCAAGCATCCTTTACGAGACGTCCACCACCCTGGTCAAAGACGTGCTCTCCAATCCCACCTACGGTGAGAACATTCAGCGCACCAAGGATATGGTCAGCAACACCGTCAACTATATCCTGAAGGGACGCGAGGCGTTCATGAATCTTCTGCGGATAACTTCGTTCGACTACTATACCTATTCTCATTCTGTCAACGTCTGCACGTTTTCCATCGCCCTGGCCCAGCAACTGGACTTCCGCGACGAGCAGTTTCTGCATGAATTGGGAGTGGGGGCACTACTGCACGATGTCGGCAAGTCGAAAATCTCGGAACGCATTCTCAACAAGCGTTCGACCCTGAGTCCTTATGAGTTCGAGATCATGAAGAAGCATCCCCAGTGGGGCGTCGACATGCTAAAAGAGACCAACCAACTGGCACAGGCTTCATACTACCCTGTCTTGCAGCATCACGAGCGCGGCGATCGCTGCGGATACCCCCACGCACTCACGCTGGATGAGATGCATGTATACTCGCAATTGGTGGCCATCACCGACACCTTCGACGCCATGACCACCGACCGCGTTTACCAGAAGGCCACCGATACCTACCCGACTCTCAGAATTATGTTCTCGCTCAAGGGAGCCTACGATCATGACTTCCTGCGGGCGTTCGCCGAACTGATGGGGCCCAGCGGCCTGGCGGATATCTAAGAGCCACACCGGCCACGCGGCCGCTGCCGACCCGCAGCATTTCCCGTGACTAACAGCATATCGGTCTTCCGGCTGAAAGCCCTTGCGTCGGGGACAGAGATCACCTACCTATGGCTGACCATAACGATGGAGGAAACATGAAACAGATCATAGAAACTGATCGAGCCCCGGCAGCGATAGGTCCTTACTCGCAAGCAGTGAAAGTCGCGGCCGGAACGATGATTTTCTGCTCCGGCCAGATACCGCTTGATCCCGACACGGGCGAGATTGTGGGCGAGAGTGCCGCCGACCAGGGTCGCCGGGTGATTGAGAATCTCAAGGCCGTTCTCAAGGAAGCCGGTGCTGACTGCTCCCAGGTGGTCAAGACAACCCTCTACCTTGCCGACATGCGTGATTTCACCGCCGTGAACGAGGTCTACGCCGCCTGTTTTTTAAGCACCCCCCCGGCGCGGGCGGCCATAGCCGTCCGGGACCTGCCCAAGGGAGCGAAAGTCATGATCGACGCCATTGCCGTGGTGTGATAGCGATTCTGTGGCCACGCCGGAGGCAACCGCACGAAGGCAGTCATCTCAAGCTTCACTGGCAAGGTCAGCGCGCTGGTCGTGCCCGCCAATAAAGAACTGCCAACCGAGCGCGATACCCGCCGGAGTGTCCAGCCTGCTGACAGCGCCAGAACATGCCCCCTGCCTCTCTCGCACTCCCGATACCTCTGTCGTGTTCCATCACAGCCGAATTTGCACTTGCATATTATTGCCCGCGGGAGTATTTTGCGCGTACGGAGGAAAGTGTATATCTGAATACAATACTCAGGACAGTGCTGTAGTCCCTGTTTCCAGTGCCGATCACTGACAGGGAAGGAAGTGATGGCCACCAAAGCTATATAATTGGTTCGACTCACTGTAATCCGTCAACACAAGAGTAACTGATTCCATTCTCCTCAGGAGGTTTCATGAAAAGAACAGCTATTTTGGTTCTGTGCGCTTTTCTGATAGGCAGCGGAGCGGCGCTGGCTCAAAAGGTGGCGCACGTGGAACAGCCGACCGATGTTCCTTCATTTGTCGGCTACGTACAGGATGAGTTTGTGGTCATCCTGAAGGATCGCGCGGGAGCGGTCAGTCCAAGAATGGCCCCGGACGGGGTTGTCGAGATCGGTGTCCCGGATTTCGATGCCATCTCCAGGCAGTTCGCCGTTTCGGGACTTCGCAAGCAGTTCTGCGGCACGATTGACGCCGTTGGTTCGCCGACGGGGTTGCTCGCCCGTCATTACAAGATCAAGTTTGCGCAGGGATCACTGGAAAATGCGATGGCCGCCTATGGGCAACAGCCGATGGTCGAGCGGGTGGAACCAATCGGCATCCACACTACCTTTGCCACCCCCAATGACGGCTGGTATGGCGATCAATGGCACCTCAATCAGGCCAACGATGCCGACATGGATACGCCCGAAGCGTGGGACTACGAGACCGGAGACGCCACTGTAATCGTGGCGATTTTCGATACGGGCGTGCGCTACTTCCACAAGGACCTCGGCGGCTCGAATGCTTCGTACAGCAACCCTACCGCCGTCGACGGCAACATGTGGATCAACTGGGCCGAGAAAAACGGCTCTGCCGGAGTCGACGATGACGGCAATAGCTATGTTGACGACTGGATTGGGTATGACTTTGTCGACGGCGGGTCGAACTGCTGGTCGGGAGAGGATTGTGACGTAAAGGACAACGACCCGCGTGACTTCAACGGACATGGCACCCACTGCGCCGGGAACGTCGGCGCTATCAACAACAACGGCTATGCCACCTGCGCAACCTCCGGCGGCTGGGGTGACGGCACGTTGCAACCGACGGCCAACGGCGTGAAGATCATGGCCTGCCGCATCGGCTGGTCCGGTAGATACATCAACTACGAGGTCGGCTACGTTCGGATGGACTTCGCCGCCGAGGCGTTTTACTACGCCGCCGATAATGGCGCCAAGATCGTCTCGTGCAGTTGGGGTTCATCGAACACCGGTGGCATCGACGCAGCCATCGACTATTTCCTTGCCTCGGGAGGCATGGTTTTCCATGCCGCCGGTAACGACGGCTCCCAGACTGCCGACTATCTGGGCAGCCGCAGCGATGTAATCAACGTCGCCGCCACCGACAGCACCGACTGCAAGGCCGACTTCTCCACCTATGGCACCTGGGTCGACATCTCCGCGCCCGGCACCGGCATCTGGAGTTCGTATCACAGTCACGACGATCCTGCGGGCGACTATGTCGCGCCGATAGACGGCACCTCGATGGCTTGTCCTCTGGCGGCCAGCGTGGCGGCGCTCATCTGGTCGCAGAATCCGGGCTGGACCGCAGCTCAGGTCGAGACGAAGCTGCTTGCGAGTGTCGACGATATCTATGCCCTTGGCTGCAACTCAGCGTATGCCGGCAAGCTCGGCTCCGGAAGGGTGAACGCATTCCTTGCCGTGAGTGGCGGCACGCCCCCACCGGTGGCCGCTTTCAGCGGTTCGCCGACCTCCGGCTGTGCAGCGCTGGCGGTCGACTTCACTGATGAGTCGACCGGTGACATCACCAGTTGGTCATGGACCTTCGGTGATGGCGGCACATCTGCCGCACAGAACCCGTCCTACACCTACAACGACCCGGGCACTTACACCGTGTCGCTGACCGTGACCGGTCCCGGTGGCTCCGATACCGAGACCAAGACCGGCTACATCACGGTCAACAGCGCCCCCACGGCGGACTTCTCCGGTAACCCCACCGGCGGCACTGAGCCACTGACAGTGGATTTCACTGACCTGTCGACCGGCAACCCGTCGTCATGGGCGTGGGATTTCGGTGACGGCGGTTCCTCGACCCAGCAGAACCCTTCGTACACCTACAACAATGCCGGGACGTATACTGTCACGCTGACGGCAACCAACGCCTGTGGTTCCGATGGAGAGACGAAAATCGACTATATCACAGTCGATCCCTGCGTTCCGCCTACTGCCGACTTCGTGGGAAGCCCGACCAACGGTACGGCGCCGTTGACCGTCGATTTTACCGACCTGTCGACCGGCAACCCGACGTCATGGTCGTGGGATTTCGGTGACGGCGGTTCCTCGACCCAGCAGAACCCTTCGTACACCTACAACAATGCCGGGACGTACACCGTCACGCTGACGGCGACCAACGCCTGTGGTTCCGACGGAGAGACGAAAGTCGATTATATTACTGTCGATCCCCCCTCAAATGAAAAGGCGTTCGCCCAGTCAGATATCCCCGTGAAGGGAACCTTCTCCGGCAACTACGCCAATACGCATAGTAGCGATAATGTCTACGAGATCATCACCGAGGCATTGTCAACCTCTCATCCTCGCAAGCAAACCAGCGAAGCCGAACATAAGTGGGACTTCAACCTGGGCAGCGGCGGCAGCAACATGATGTTCTATGCTGAAGCCTACCGACCCGACAATAGCGACGGCGATGATTTCATATTCGAGTATTCGACCGATGACGTCACCTACAACTCTCTGTTTACCGTGGCAAGTGGAACCGAACAGGTTTACTCGGCGACGCTTCCTGCCGGATTGACCGGAACGGTTTATGTCAAGGTACGAGATAGTAACCGTTCCTGGGATCTGATCTCGCTCGATGCTGTCTACATCGATCAGATGTATATCGAATACGAGACCACACCGGCTCCACCGGTGGCAGATTTCAGCGGTACTCCGACCAGCGGTAACTACCCGCTGACGGTGAACTTTACTGATCTCTCGACCGGCAGTCCAACCTCCTGGAGTTGGGACTTCGGCGACATGGGTACGTCGGCTGCGCAGAATCCGTCACACACGTATACGGCAGTCGGGAAATACACGGTTTCCCTGGCAGTAACTAACGCTTATGGCTCCGACACCGAGACCAAGATCGACTATATCAATGTCACCGAGCCGGGCCAGGACTACTCACACGTACACGACATGGCGGTGGGGCGCATCAAGGTCGGCCCCAACAATAAGGGTACCTGCACGGTCACCATCTACGACCAGAACAACACCGCCCTGGCTGATGCTACCGTGTATGTGTCGTACGACGGTCCCAACAGCGGCACCCTCAACGGCGTTAGCGGCGGCGACGGTACGGTCTACTTCGAATCGGCGCCATACAAGAAGCCGCCGGTACAGTGGTGTTTTGAGGTGACCAACGTGACCCACGGCACTCATACGTACGATGCCGCGGCCAACAACGTGACCAGAGCATGCGAGAGCGGCTGGGTGTACGGTGACGGCCCGGCGGCCCGCTCGGCTGTGGACGGCCAGGTCCCGTACACGTTCGCTTTAAGCCAGAACTACCCCAACCCGTTCAACCCGATTACCGAGATCTCGTTCACGCTCCCGTCGGCCTGCTACGCAAAGCTCGAGGTCTTCAATATCGTGGGACAGAAAGTGACTACGCTGATAGACAGGCAGATGAACGCGGGAGAACACACTTGTGTGTGGGATGGCAGCGACGCCGCCAGCGGTGTTTACTTCTATCGCCTTGAGGCGGGTAGTGTCGTCGAGACCAGGAAGATGATTTTGATGAAATAGAAAACCAATCTGCGTCCGCGCCCGCACGTCTCTCCGTGCGCCGGGCGCAAAGAGGCAAACACGACGCCCGGTCGGCAAAGGCCGGGCGTTTTTCTGTGGTGCGGCCGGCAGGGTACACCCAGCTGGCTATAAGAGTCCCCTGCAAACTGTCCGCGGCTTCGCGGGAGTTACCCAGCCTGCTTTTCCCGGTCACCGGTTACAGATTCACAGCGATCGGCCCTCCCTTTTTGACGTTGCTTCCGGTGCAATTGGACTCTATCTTTCGATCAATCAACGGAACCGCAGCGTTGTGATCGACCAAATGAGGTAACCTGCCCATGTCGGTGGATGAGTCGGACAGTGATCGGACACAATCATTCGTTGCCCTGACCAAGGGCACCGAAGTCTCGCACTACAAAATCATCTCCAAGATCGGCGCTGGCGGTATGGGTGAGGTATATCTGGCTGAGGACAGTAAGCTGTCCCGCAACGTGGCCCTGAAGTTTCTGCCACAGCATCTCTCCCAGGACGAAGACAGTCGCACCCGGTTCACTCGCGAAGCCAAAGCCGCGGCTAAGCTCGATCATCCGAGTATTGTCCCGGTCTATGAAGTCGGTGAGTTCCAGGGACGGCCGTTCTTTGCGATGGCTCACATTGAGGGACATTCTCTTCGTGAAGTTATCAAACAGGGCAAACTCACAGTAACCGAAGCTGTTGATCTGACGATGCAGATATGCGAAGGTCTACACGAGGCGCACTCGGCAGGAGTTGTTCACAGAGATATCAAACCGGGCAATATTATTATAGATAAGAAAGGCAAACCGCGCCTTCTTGATTTTGGCCTCGCAACGGTTTCGGGTGAAGAGAAACTAACCAAGACCGGCTCGACACTTGGAACAGTCGGCTACATGTCACCGGAGCAGATAGGAGGCACAAAGGTCGACCATCGTTCGGACCTGTTCTCAGTCGGAGTGATTTTATATGAGATGTTAACCGGTCGTCGGCCCTTTGAGGGCGATAATGATGTTGCGGTTGTCAAAGCAATCACGGACTCGACCCCGGAGCCGGTTGCCCGATACAAGTCGGGTGTGACCGGTGAGCTCCAACAGATTATTGACAAAGCCCTGACTAAAGACCCAGCCCTTCGGTACCAGCACGCCGACGGTATGCTGGCTGACCTGAAACGGTTGGCTGCGTCTGGTTCAGTTCAAGATATATCTACAGCAAGCAGAGCAAAAAAACCCATCTGGGCGACAGCTATATCAGTACTGATCATTGCAGCGGTATTCGGCGGCCTGCAACTCAAAGGTTGGCTGGCGCCTGCCTGGACGCCTGTGAAGTCTCTGGCGGTTGTGGATTTTGACAATATTGGAGCTGAAGAGGATGCCTATCTTGCCAGTGGTCTGGCCGAGGACCTGGCTGTCAAGCTCCGACAACTGGAGGGTTTTCAGGTGGCCAGCAGTGCCGACATCCGCCGCCTGGCTAAGGAAAATCTATTACCAAGGGAGATTGCTTCCCGCCTGAAGGTACAGTATGCTTTGGGCGGTTCGCTTTTGCGAGAGGACACTCTCGTGCGGGTGAATGTGGAACTGATCGACAAAGAGACCGGTAACGTCGTCTGGTCAGACCAGATCGACAAGCAATTTACCGAGATCTTCCAGTTCATGGATGAGGTTTCCCGGAATATTGCTCAGGCTTTGGAGGTGCGACTCACGTCAGTTGAAGAGGCAGCTATGGCTGTCAAGCCAACGGACAATACCGAGGCGTATGACCATTACCTCAAGGGCCGCCATTACTATTACAACATTACCTTTAGAGACAATGAACTTGCCGAACGGGAATTTGAGCGAGCTCTTCAAAGTGATCCAGATTATCCGCTAGCCCTGGCCGGTCTCGCGGACGTTTATGTGCAACGATACAAGGAGCGGTTTGATTACGATGAATATTGGCTGGACTCATCACAGGTTCTGATAGAGAAAGCGCTTGCTCTTGAACCTGATCTTGCTGAAGCCTATGAATCACGTGCTGAAGTTCTGATGGAAGAGGACAACATCATCGGTGCGCTTGAGGCCGCCCAAAAGGCGAGAGAGCTTATGCCTGACTGGGATGAACCGTATATTCACCTGGGCAATATTCATAGAAACCGGGGCTTGAGAGATACCGCGATTTCATTATTCGATAGAGCGATCAGTTTGCGGCCCAGTGTAGATGCTTTCTGTGGCAAAGGAGAGATCGCTTTGACACGAGGGCAGATGGATTCTGCAGAGGCTTTGTATCACGCCGCCAGCAAATTGAATCCTTATCATGACCGACCATATCTTCTTCTGGCGTCCTTGTATGCTGATATTCACGATGGTGAGCGTGTAGACACTCTCCATCGGCGCGCCATAGAAGTGCGGCCTGATCATGTCACAGGATACCGGCGTCTCAGTAACAGGCTGTTCCGCAGGGGCAGCACTCAGGAAGGTGAGGATCTCCTTAGAGAGTTTATCAGACAGTATCCATACAACTGGGACGGTTACTATGAGCTCTACGACTACGTTGCATTTCTAAGATGGGACGATCAGGCTACTCTCCCGATTATCGAGGAAGCCGTAAGGAAGAATCCGCAACAGGCCCGGGCATATGTGCTCCTAGCTGACACCTACGCGGGGATGGTGTCCTCTGATGCGGACACAAATAAAGCTCAAGTGGCCGCGGAAAAGGCGCTGAATGCAATTCAAACCGCCATATCCCTGCGACCTCACTCGGCAACGATTTTGGACAGGGCAGGTTGTGTGTATATTGAGCTCGGTCACCCCGGAGAGGCTGTGAGGTTCCTCAATCAAGCCCTTCAATCCGGTCCTCTTTCCAGCAAAATGCTAAGTGACATCGCGTGGAGTTTCTGGAGAATGAAGGAATACGAAAAAGCAGTCGAGCTTTTCCTTAAGGCTGTCGCACAGTCCCCAGGAATAGCTTATTATTATTCTGATCTAGGCTCGGTTATGGAAGAAGCCTATCGGTCTCATGAGTATCTAGGTATCATTAAGGAAGCTGCCAGCCTATATGGCGACGATCCTGACTTCTTCGTGTATCTAAGCGAGGCACAGCGCTCAGCAGGCCAGTTTGCGGAGGCTATTGCATCTGCCAATCGCGCTCTCGCCGTGAAGCCAGGACACGTCACGCTCCTTCATCTGGGCATATCACAGTGGCTCTCTGGCGACATCGAAGGTGCTCTAAGTACCTTCAGAAAAGCTTCTGACGAAAGCTATTCCGGTCACTGGATAGTCAGGGTTCTGAAATCCGAAGGTAGATGGAACGAAATTGAGTCATACTTCAAGACCATCAAGGAGCCGAAACCGGATCAGTTTTCGGGGATCACTCAGTGGGCCAATGTCGCCGTTCCATATTACATGTCGATGCGTAGGCACGACGATGCTCTGAAGGTACTCACCGAACTCCGGAGTAGTGGTGACGAAACTTCACCCATATGGGTTTCTATAATGATGGCAGACTGCCATACCGCGATGGGGCAAATAGACTCCGCCAGACATATTCTGCAGAAATTGGCTGAAACAGCTTCAATCTCAGACCGGCGCGAGATTACAGAAAAACTGGCTATGCTGCGGGCAGCGTTAGAGCAAGATATTGATGGTGTACTCGAGCAGATGAAGGGTGTTCAAGAGGACGAGTACATACCGGATGACGCATTGACCCCTCAGATCCTTCGTCTTCAGTTTGCCGCCGGTTACTTAAATGATGCAGCCAAGACGATTGAATTGATCAGTCCCAGGGGCACTTGGAGCGGATACATCAAATACAGACAAGCTCAATTGGCTACGGCCACAAGTTCAAAAGACGCTGCTCTGTATTTGGATCATGCAATAATTGATCTTTCCCGTATCTCCCGCGCCCACATGTATTGGACACCCGCATTTGGAATTGGTGTTAGCTATTATGCGCTTACTCTTGCTCGCGCTGAACGACTCGGTGAAGCTCGACAAGAAATCAAACGGGCACTGAAGCTTGAACCAGAACGCGAAGACATCGCCTACAACGCCGCGTGCGCCTATTCGCTCATTGGTGACACTACTCTGCCTCTCCAGTGGCTTGAGACTGCGGTCGAGCGAGGACATCTGGAACTCTGGTGGGCGCGGGTTGATCCCGACCTCGACCCCCTCCGCGAGCTTCCCCGCTTCAAAGAAATCATGACCGACTGGGATAGTCGCATCCAGGCAATAATAGCGAAATCAAGTAAAGACTAATGAACAGAGACGACGACAACACCCGCTCCAGCATTGTCCTGACCAAGGGCACGATGGTGTCGCATTACCGGATCATCGAGAAGATCGGCGCCGGATGTGTCGAGCGGGCGAAGCGGAACTACGATGTGGCGATCCGGCATTTCGCCAGGGCGGTGGAGGAACTATTGGACCGCGATACTCCGTATGGCTTTGGAACCCGTTTCCTGCTGGCCAGATCGCATCAGGATAACGGCCAACTGGGTGAAGCGGTGGACGAGCTCGAACAACTCCTTTCGAGTTACAGCGAGGGCCGCATATGGTGTATCGAATCCGTGAAGCTCCATTACTTTCTGGGCATGGCCTACGAGCAATCCGGCTGGAATAACAAAGCCATAGAGCAATACGAAACATTCCTCGACATTTGGAAAGACGCCGACCCGGGGATAGAATCAGTTGAAGATGCCAAAGAGCGCTTAGCGCGTTTGAAAAGCAATTTGTAATTTCCGCACACTAATCATAAGAACGCAGGAGAACCCGCATGACAACTGTGATTACTATCTTCCTTTTGCTGACCGTGCCGCTGTGTGCAGCGGCTCAAACCGATACGGCGAATTCTCTGCCGCCGGGAGATAATCCCCCGCCGACGGCGTTCGACCGGATCAAGAACACCGGAAGCGCCTCCGATTTCGACAGCGCCGCCTACGTTATTGTCTGCGATTCTACGGTCAACACCGTAAACTCATTAGGCATAGCCTACACCGACAGTTACATCTTGTATAAGGCGCTTACCGACGAAGGATGCAGACAGCTTGCCGTAGGCAACTGGCGCTATGAGCCGCTGAGCAGCTATATCGAGGTGCGCGAGGTGAATATCATACGCGACGACGAAGCAATACCGATCTCACTTGAGACCGTGCGCGACCTGCCCGCTCCGCAGTCCGGCATCTATTGGGGCGACCGGATAAAGCTGCTTCAGCTTCCGCGACTGCAAGTAGGCGATGGTGTCGAGATCAAGGTCTTCCGCAAGGGATATTCATACGCCCTCCTTGAATCCGACGCCGGCGAGCCTGACGATGAGCGTTACATCCCGCCCATGCCCGGGCAGTACTTTGACATTGTGCGCTTCGAAGCTACGGTCCCGATCGTAGAAAAGAAATACATATTGCAACTGCCTGCAAACAAGCGTCTCCACTCACAGATATACAACGGTCCCATGTACTCCAGTACCAGCTACGCGGCGGACACCACTACTTACGCCTGGTGGGTAAAGGATATGCCCGCCTGGGACCCGCAGCGATATCGTCCGGGAGCGTCTGATATAGTCACCAAGGTGGTGATAGCTACGGTGGAGAGTTGGGAGGCAAAAAGTCAATGGTTCTTTGATGTCAATGAAAGCCAGTTTGCGGTGACAGACGCCGTCAAAGCGAAAGTGGACGAAATCCTGACCCGCGCCGGTGTGACCAACGGGACCGAGCAGGAAAAAGCGTTTGAACTGCTGCATTGGGTGGCGCAGAACATTCGTTACAGCGGTCAGACTATGGGCGAGGGTGAAGGCTATACCCTTCATTCCGGCGCGATGATTTTCGAACAGCGCAGCGGCGTTTGCAAGGATATTGCAGGCATGCTGGTAACGATGATGCGAGCGGCCGACATGGATTCCTACGCCGCCATGACGATGGCCGGCAGCCGCATCGAGGAAGTCCCGGCCGACCAGTTCAATCATTGCGTGGTCGCCCTCAGAAAAAAGGACGGCAGCTTCGTTATGTACGATCCCACATGGGTTCCGTACAACAAGGACATCTGGAGCAGATACGAAACCGAACAGCACTACCTGATCGGTTCTCCGACGGGAGATACCCTAAGCCGGATACCTTACAGCCCCCCGGAGGAATCGCCGATGCAGGCGACGAACACCGGTACGCTCCTTGCCGACGGCACCTTTGAGGGGACTCTCGAACTGCAGGGGGACGGCACAGCGGACGGTCGACTTCGATCCATACTGTCACGTCAGCGTCTCTCGGAAATCAGGCGCTATCTGGCAGGTCTGCTTCACCATGTCAGTGATCGTGTTGAACTGATCGGCTACGAACACGGCGACCTGCTGGATTTCGAGACCGGCATGTGGTGGAAAATCAACTACCGTATTCCCGAATACGCGTTGCCCGTTGACGGCGGTTTGGAATTCAAGAGCCCACTGATGCAGATGGCCTCAAAGAGCGGCCTGCTGTTCGGACCAGCAACATATGACTGGCCGGAGAAGCGTCGTGACGATGTTTTCTTTTACACTACCCAATTGCTCGACGGCGCCGAGACCATTAAGCTGCCAAAAGGATTCAAAGTGACCGAACCACCGAAGAGCGACGAAGTCGATGAGACGTATGCTTATTTCAAGGGCGAAAGTGAGATGACCAAGAAAGGGTTGGCCATCTCTCAAAGGGTGGAAATCAGACGCCGGCAAATCCCGCCGGACGGGTATGACTGCCTACGGAAAGCAATGAAGGAGGCCAGGGAGTACGCGGGGACTGTCTTCCGCGCTGAGAAAGGGGGTGCGAAATGACACGCCGCACGAAGAACCTGGTTCTCATCCCGGCCGTTGTCGTCGCTCTCGCGGTGTGTGTTTCGACTGCAAGGGCGCAGAGATCTGTCTTTGGGAAGCATGACATATCAACCCTCCTTGCCACCGCCGAAAAGACGTTCAACCTCCATGAAGAAGATGCCGTCCTGTTATTCGACCATCAGGAGTCGCACTGGCTTCCCGACGGATGTTTGGTAAGACATATCCATCGTATCATCTGGATCAACACCAATGTCGGCATGCGCCGGTATGGAGATCATCGCATCCCGTACGATGATGCTCACTGCACATTGAAGGTTGTCACGGTGCGCACCTGGCGCGATGATCAATGGTGGGAAACCGGCCCGACCGGTATTGTCAACACGCTTCCGCGCGCGCTTAACCACGCGTACGATTACACCAATATGCGGGAAATGATGTTGCTCCATAACGGCATCGAGGGACCCTGCATCCTCGAGATCGCCTATTCCATTGAAGACAGAGAGCCGTTCCGCCGGGGTGCGGAAGGGCTCTGGACATTTGCCCGCGATGAGCCGGCGGTGCAATCCTGGTTTACGCTCGGGCTACCGACCGGACAACCGCTCCATGTGTCTGTTTCGGAGGGTGTCCCTGAGGCGGAGAAGAAGACCGATCGGGAACGGGGACTGGACGTCTATTCGTGGAAGATGGGGCCGATCAATGCCATCCCGCGTCCGCGCACCGATGATCCGGCAGCGCATGTTCCGCACATTGCCTGGTCGACCTGGGACAGTTGGGAAGATTATGGCGATTACCTGGGCCGTGTTTTCACATCTGCAATGACGATTGACGAACCCCTCGGGAAATGTCTGGATTCGCTTATGGAAGACGCCCGTACTGACGGTGAGAAGGCTGATCTCATAGCCGGCTTCATTGATGACAGAACCTCGTTCGTGCGCTACCCGGAGCGTTACTGGCGGTCCAACCCGCGCGAGGCCGCCCGTACCTACGCCACTGCGTATGGGCATCGCCTGGATCGCGCCGTGCTGGCCTCAGCACTGTTTCGGGAGGCAGGACTCCGGGCAGACCCGGTGTTCCTTGGCCGGGGTTACGACGCTGTCGATGA
>JAGLXI010000176.1 GCA_023132995.1 Candidatus Zixiibacteriota bacterium
TATTTCGAACTGGCAACCGACATGACACCGGCAAAGCTGCAGGAAATCAAGAAGTCGCTGGAATCGCCTGATATTAACCCGATGGACATCAAGCAGGAGTTAGGGGAGACGCTGGTCGACATGTATCATCCGGCCGGAAGCGGCAGGCAGGCTCGCGAGGAGTTTGAACGGATTTTCAAAAAGAGACAACTCCCCGATGAGGTCCCCGAAATGGGTCCCAAACGCCTGTGTGAACTGGGCTTCGATCTCGATAAGATTTATCTGGTACACCTTATATGCAAGACCGGGCTCTCCAAGTCCAATGGGGAAGCCAGGAAACTAATCACAGCCGGCGCGGTTTCAATAGATGGCGAGAAAGTCAGCGATCCTGATGTCGAGATAAGGCTCGATCGCGAGATGGTCCTGAAAGTAGGCAAGCGGCGATTTCTGAGATTACTACCCTCGTGATTGTTATGTACCATGCAGATATATAGTTACGGTGGCTACCTGATGTTATACGTTAGGACACGTTGGCTGCTGCGAGGTTTGTTGGTTTGCCTTCTGATTGCGGTTCTTGCCGTCTACCTGCCTGGTTGTGCCTCGAATGCGGTCGATCATAAGATCGTCCAAACTGTGCACCACTCCAACATCGGCGACACAGTCATTGTTGCCGCAGAAGCACCTGCTGATGATCTGGACCCGCGAGCCTTCCGTTATTACGTCAATGCCATCATCCTGGAACAGGCCGGTGAGGTCACTCACGCCTCGGAGAATTACAAGCGGGCGCTTCAGTACCACCCGAACTCGCATGAAATCCGATTGTCGTTTGCCCGGACGCTTCTCAGGCTGCAGAAATTTCAGGATGTGATAGCGGCTCTGGAAGTGATAAAACCTAAAGATGCTGATGTCTACCGGCTTCGGGCCGCAGCCTACCGCGCCATGGGGCAGGCGGACTCGACTCGAGCGTCTTACCTGCGTTTGGTCGAATTGGATCCTCGCAGCCGTGGCGCGTACGCATTCCTCGCCGCCAGCTACCGCAAGAGTAACGACCTCGATTCAGCTATTTGGGCCTGTCGTAACTTAGCTCGGCTGATGCCGAATGACCACGAGATATGGTATGAACTGGGCAAGATGCAGGCCAGCAGACAGAAATACGCGGCTGCCAAGGAGTCATTCCGCCGATCAATCGAGGTCCGGGCCGACGAAACGAACGTCCTGGCCTTCGCGCAGCTGGGCGACCTTTACCAGGCCGAAGGGTTTGCCGATTCGGCGCTTGCCGTCTATGAAACGGCCCTTGAGATTGACCCGGAGAACCTCGTTCTCAACCGGTACATGGCAGCCTTCTACGTTGAAGCCGATTCGCTTGACCGGGCTCTTCCGTACGCGCGCAAGGTCGTAGAGATTTCGCCGCAAGACCGATCCGCTGCGCGAAGAGTGGGGATTCTATACTTTGCTCTCGACTCGATGGGGCTGGCTGACTCCGTATTCAGCAACCTGGTTCGCAGCGGCGATCTGAATGTGAGCAATCACTACTATATAGGACGCATCGCCGTTCTGAACGATGATCTGGAAAGTGCGCGCGACCAGTTTGCGCTCGTGACGCAGATGGCCGACTCTGTTTGCCAGGGCTGGCTTGATCTCGGCTATGTCTATCGCCGGCTCAAAGAGCCAGAGAAGGAACTTGAGACGTATCGCGTCGGGCTTACTCACGCGCGTGACGATGAAAGCCGGGACAAGCTTCTCTTTGCTCTCGGCTCGGCCTGCGAGCAATACGGATTCATCCGGGAGTCGATTGATACTTTTGAAGAACTCCTGTCACTATCACCTGATCACGCCGGCGCCCTGAACTATCTCGGCTACATGCTCGTGGATCGGGGTGACAGCCTGCTTTACGCGAAAGGCCTTATCGAAAGAGCGCTGTCCATCCAGCCCGAGAGCCCCGCCTTCCTTGACAGCTACGGTTGGGCATTCTACCGCTTGGGCAACTACAAGGAGGCCATGATTCATCTGAAGAAAGCGGCGGAACTTGACAACGACCCGGTTATTCTCGATCATCTTGGTGACAACTGTAAAGCTGCAGGTGATATGGAGCAGGCGCGGCTATGGTGGCAAAAAGCCCTGGAACAGGACCCGGACAACGAACAGATAAAGAAAAAGCTGAGCCGATAACCCACGTTGGGTTCAGTACTGCCGGCTGGTCGTGTACGGCAGTGATGGTGCTGCTGCTGCTCAGTTGCGCCGAGGTGGCGCCGCCGCCGGGTGGTGAAATCGACAGCACCGGCCCCTGCCTGATCGGTTCCGAACCACCGAACGGCGCCGTCGACGTTGCTCCCGGCAGAACTGTCACTCTGTACTTCTCTGAGAACATAGCCCGGCCCAAAAAAGGCAAGGCCGTCTATGTCTCGCCCCGCCCGCAGCGTGAGCCAAAAATCGCGTGGAAATCAGACCACATCAGGATTACTCTTCCCGCGCCGTTCGAAGAAGACCAGACCTACATTGTTTCGGCCGGGTCGGAGATAGAGGACCTGCGCGGCAACAAGCTGGATTCATCTCTCACGGTGGCTTTTTCGACCGGACCTACCATAGACTCGGGCCATGTCGCTGGCCGGGTGGTCTCCGCCAACGGGGCACCCAAGAGCGGGCTGCTCGTCGCACTTTACGATCTGTCGGCCACTGATGTCGAGACGCCGCTCGATTCCCTGTACGGTGATTATGTGACCCAGTCAAACCAGGATGGCTTTTTTTCCTTTCAGTATCTGCCGGCAGGGGAGTACCGTCTCATCGCCTATGAAGACGGGAACCGCAGCGAGCGGTTCAACTCCGACCGAGAACCGTTTGCAGTCCCTGACCGGCCAGTGATTATTGGGGGGGAGTTGCCCCTGGACAGCCTCGTTTTGACCATGTCGGTCGTCGCCGACACCACCGTGCCGGAAATCCTGTCCGCCGGTCAGACGCCGGATGGTTTAGTTCGCATTCGCCTCTCAGGGAAAATCAATCTCGATCAATTGAAGCAGAACGCAGGTCTTCTGCTGCTTACGTCGCTGGAAGATACGCTTGAGACGCACCATGCCCTGGCCATGCTTGAGACCGACGAAGAGGAATCCTCAACAATTAGTTTTCACCCCGGGCCGTTTGGTGACGGAGCCTATAGCGTTGTGTTGACGTATGATACGACAATGTCATTACTATCTTACTCGGAGGTAGTGTTCGGTCCCCGCGAAGATCAGACCACTCCGCGTCTGATGCGTTTTTCTCCCGGCAGCGTACCGCAGTTCAAAGAGGAGATCGCGATGGAGGCGCTGTTTTCCGAGTCGCTGGACACCTCGGTGATGACCGGCGGGACTTTCGTCCTCTGGGAGACGCCGGAGACACGGATTCCGCTGACGTGGCGCTGGAGCGATCCTCTGCGGCTAACCTTTTCGCCGGATAGCATTACACCGGGGGCCGCGTACCGGCTTGAGATGACCGAATTCGAACTGGCCGACGCCGCCGGGAACCGTCTGGGCGACAGTCTGCGGGAGTTCTCTTTCACGGTTATTGCCGACGATTCCCTGGGCTGGATATCGGGGAAAGCGGAAGTCGCCATCCCCGGAAAGGAAGGCGATCCCGTGCTCCTGACGTTGAGCAAAACGGGCTCTCCCCAGGTCTACGACCTTACGGTTCCAGGCAAAGAGTTCAAGATGCGAGTGCCGGCCGGCAAATATGTAGTTTCAGGTTTTGTCGACAGTGATCACGACGGCAAACGAGGCAATGGCTCCATCGACCCGTTCCGTCTTGCCGAAACGCGTGCGACTTTCGCCGACACCATAGCGGTTCGGGCCAGGTTTGAAACGGCTGGAGTTGAATTCCTAATCAGGTGATTGTTATGGTTGAATTGTTAAACAGGATCCCTGTGTCAAGTGAGCTACAAACCGTGATCGGATTGTCTGCGATCGTCC
>JAGLXI010000177.1 GCA_023132995.1 Candidatus Zixiibacteriota bacterium
GCAATGATTATTTCGCGCGCTGGAAATGAAGAGAGCGTGGCCACGGTTATTCTCCAGTCCCATCCCAAAGGCAGGAAAAGCGGTTCCACGGCGCGCCCAACCGAACCGAGGTAGGAATCCCGAATGTAGGCGCCGGCGCGTTCGTTGGCCACGCGGGCCAACTGTGCCCCACGCTCTAATTCCAGTCGCCGCATGTCGTGGAGGTGATTCAGTATTGCCGGCTCGACAGAGACCGCGTACGCTGACCGGTCTCGCCTTGCCGCCAAGTCTTCGACCGTCTCCGCCTGGGCGAAGTCCGCCACCGCCAGTTCCGCGCTCCGACGCGCAGATTGAGGCAATCGGCTTAGCCGCTCGTCCAGTTGGGCTTGGATTTGCGACTCACCCGCGGCGAACTCACTCCGGACAGTTGCCGCCTGATCCGCGTGGGCTGCGGCAATCTCCTCGGAATGTGGGTAGTAACTCAAGGCCCAGACTACTATCGTTATGGCGAGAATCACTGTTCCCGCCCTGACAAGGAATGACCGGGCCCGGTAGACAACGCGGATGACGACCGACTTCAGCATGGGCAACTTGTAGGAAGGCATTTCCATCATGAAGGTACCGCGCTCAGTCTTCAGAACAGTCTTCTGAAGCACAAGCGAGACAACCACGGCCACTACTATGCCCAGCAGGTAAAGAGTCGCCAGCACCAGCCCCTGCAGATTGAACAGACCCAGGTAGGTCCGGTGGGGGATAAAGGCGGCAATCATAATGGCATACACGGGCAGTCGCGCCGAGCAGGTCATCAGCGGCGCCACCATGATCGTTATGAAGCGCAGTTTCCTATCTTCGATCGTTCGCGTAGCCATAATGCCCGGCACAGCACAGGCAAACGAAGAAAGCATGGGAATGAACGATTTCCCGGACAGGCCGCACCAGCGGAACATGCGGTCGACAATAAACGCCGCCCTGACCATGTACCCGGAATCCTCCAGGATGGCAATAAATAGAAACAGGATGACAATCTGCGGGAGAAAGATAAGAACCGAACCTACCCCGCCGATAACTCCATCGGTTACGAGCGAGCACAACGGCCCCTCGATCATCACCGCACCCAAGTAGGACGCCAGGGCGCCGACCGACCGGTCGATCAGATACATGAACGGCTCCGCTAAACTGAAAACGTACTGGAATACAAACGTCATCATTACCAGCAGCAGGACCGGCCCCGCCACGGGATGCAGCAGGACGCGATCCAGCCGCTCCGACCTCGTCGGGCGCTTCAGGCGGCGTTCGGAGACAGCGGACTTGAAAATGCGGGCCGCCTGCTCAGTCAACGCGCCGGTCTCGGCGACCGACAGCGAGCCGAACCGTTGTTTGATAGCGGCACGTCCGTCATCCAGCAGGCGTCGAGATTCGTCCGGAGCGTCGACACGGCGGGCAAATTCGCCCAAAAACCTTCTCTCAGCCGGGCCGTTCACGTCAAAGATGACTCTCAAATACTCGGCGCGCGTGCGATGTCCATCGTCCCAGAACTTCGCCAACCACTCTATCAGCCCTTCGGTGATTTCGTCGTAGCGCTGCTGCACCGGCCTGACGGGATTGTCGACAAGACTCGCGGCCACTTCCTTCAGGCGTTCAATCCCCCGGCCTCTGTTTCCGACTACCGGCACGACCGGCAAACCGCCAAGCTGTTGTGACAGCTTTTCATGGTCGATCCTGATCCCGCGGCGCTCGGCCAGATCGATCATATTCAGCGCCACAGCCACGGGACAACCGATCTGCATGACCTGTAGCAGCAAGTAAAGGCTGCGTTGCAGATTGGTCGCATCTACAACACAGATCAGCGCCGCCGGGCGCTGCCGGCTGCCGACACCACCAGAGAGGGCCGAAGCCGCGATATACTCATCCGGCGAAAAGGCCGCCAGAGAGTAGGTACCGGGGACATCCATCAGTTCGTAACGACGGGACTTGTCCTTCCCCACCCGGAACAAGCCGGACACTTTCTCAACGGTGACGCCGGGGTAATTCCCGACCTTCTGATTGAGGCCGGTGATGGCATTAAAGATTGAGGTCTTACCGCTGTTGGGATTGCCGCAAATGGCTACAATCCGACTACCGGTCACAGAATCCCTGTCGGTTGTCATGCGCATTCTCACGGCGGGTCGCTCAATCCTCTAACTCGACCGCCACCAGGGAGGCCTCGAAACGCCGCAGTGATAGGAAACTTGTGCCGATTTTGATTTCGAGCGGATCGCGAAGAGGGGCATCTCTCACGTACAGTAGTGACCGACCCGGCATGATCCCCAGTTCCACGAGTCGTCTGGCGATAGGGCCGTCGTTGGTGAATCCGACCACTCTCGCTCTCTGCCCGGGTGACATCTTGTCAAGAGAGGTCATCAGGCTCCCCCTTGTCCGACAAACGCGCGGCGGTCTCTGCTGCCCGACCGGTAAGACACAACAATATCACCTAATTCGCCTTTCCCTGGTCACATTCCCGATCCGGGACGCGGCGACAATCTTCGCATAATCCCTGAATCTCAACCTTGAACCCCTCCAGTGTGAAGCTGTTTTCGCGAGCGGCCTGGGCCAGAATGCCGACAATCCGTTCCACGTTGAATTCCAACAGCTTCTTGCACCGCCGGCAGAACAAATGACCATGGGGGGCGGCCGTAGTGCGATCATAGCGAGTGAGGCCATCGCCGATGTTCACTTCCTCTGCCAAGCCAACCCGGCAGATCAGCTTGAGATTGCGCCAGACAGTGCTGTAGCCTATCGAGTTGTCCTTCTCCCGGACTTTCTGATACAACTCGTCGACAGTGACATGCCGGCCCAACTCGAAGAAGGAGCGAAAAATCAATTCCCTCTGGGGAGTGACCTTGAAACCTTTTGTCCTCAGAAGCTCTTTCATACCAGGTCTTGACCTGCGACAAATGAAAACGACTTTCATTTTCAATTATGGGTATTTCCGGCGGACTGTCAAGTCTTTTCTGCAAGAGAATCGCCGGAATCGCCGGTGTGGTCGTATCTCCATGCACAGCAATAAAAATAGCCGCCGAGAACGGCGGCTATGGAAGAGACTTTTCAAATCAACAGGGCTATTTCAGAAGTATCATCTTACGGCTCTCCGAATCGTCACCCCGGGTAAGCCGGTAGAAGTATACTCCTGTCGCCACCGGTTGGCCGTGACTGTTGGAACCATCCCAGACGACCGAATACTTGCCGGGAAGCTGCACCCTGTCGACCAGGGTTGTCACTCTCTGCCCTAACATGTTGAACACCGACAGGTTCGTTTTCGGCAGTGATTCACTGGTCGGCCGCACCGTGTACGAAATGGTCGTAACCGGATTAAACGGGTTGGGATAGTTCTGGCTCAGGTCGAAGTTCTTGGGCAGTGGTGCGAACACGCGACCGTCGTCGATATCGGTGGGAATGCCCCCGAAGAAGTTCATGACGCGCGCGATGAGCGTATCCTTGGTGTAGACCCTGCCGGCGTCCTTCAAGTACTCTATCGGGAAAGTGAGAAACACACTACTGTGCGTTCCCCGGTATGAGATCCCACAGGTACCACCGCGACTCGTGATGGCGGCCTCTCCCGCCCCGGCCGGAGTGAGGAGTGGTATCGGCGTCAGTGACAGCGGGTAATTGTCATACATGTAGTTGGTGCCGTCCCCCACCTCGTTCCCGGCCACACCAGCGAACCTTGGACCCTCGCCGGTCCCGTCTTCCAGAGTGGCGCCGAGATAGTCGCTCATGAATGCCGGATCAAGAGCGTCAATATCGAGCGCGCCGGAGAGCGTCGAGAGCAGGAGGTTGCCGTCCTGGTCGAGGTAGTATTTCATGGCGTCAATGTCGCCTGCGTTCAGCACCCCGGAGGCGGGGTCACCGGTATGCCAGAAAACCATCCTATACTTGGCCAGCTCCTCCCCGGACGGCGTACCATGCGTGCTCTTTGACCAGACGGTATGGGGGATCCGTTGATTGTAAACGGCGTTGACATAGGCTTCCTGGTAGTCCTTACCGCGATCGTCATCGACAATCAGCACCTGCGGCGGCCCGAGGTCTACCTCGAATCCAAACGTCGTCGTATAGGTGTCACTGCCCGCGAGAGAACCGACGGAGTCGCTGGTGATCGTCAGGAAGAACGAATCAATGACAGGGACAAAGTTGGGACTGAGCGTGAACTGAATCGCTTCGGTATTGCTGTACACTTCATCCTTGAAGACCAGCGCCAGGTCGACCTCGTCCGTTATGAACGTCACGTCCTGATTGGCAGTCGACAGCCTCGCTCGCGCATTGAACGAAACACGCATCAGGTTGGTGGCAGTAGCGTAGAAACTGATGCTTTCACCGGGGTCGAGGTTTCCGTCACCATTACCCCCCGGTGGCGAGTCATCGAACAGGAACGGGTTATCGCCTGCCAGGGTCACATAGGGGCGAGACCATTCAATGTCCAGATCAGCATACATGAGCGAGTCACAATCCGATATATCCCACACGCCGATACGACTGGAGATGCCGTGCGTGACGCCCAGTTCATTTGTTTTCGAGTCGGGCACGCTCATGTCATTGAAGTTGCGATTGTTGGTTCTTCCCGGCCACGGGTCGCTATCGTCACCCTGACTGCCGGCGAGGGCCAGTTGGTTCTTGCCGTCAGCCTGCTCCAGAGCCACGTAGTACCGGAGGTAATTCGTATTCTGTGGCGGGGCGTCCAGATCCACGTGATAGATGCACAGACCTGCTCCCGGCAGAGCGGCGTCGAATCCCACTCGCTGGCGGTTTTCCACAAGCCAGTACTCTCTTGATCCGGTCCGACTATTTTGCAGTAAGTAGGACACAGGATTGTATTCGATACAAGGGATCTCGGCCTGGAGGAGGTTCTCGGAAACGCGCACGGTACCCCCACCCATAAACCCGATCTTGGCCTTGCACCAGGCATCGAAATGAGCCGGTATTCTGCCGTTGCCGTTGTAGTTACCGGTGGCCATGATCGTCCAGCAACCGAGTCCCTGTGAAGTCGCCGGCTCATAGTCAATGTCGTACAGGTCCGGCAGTCCTAAGAAATGGCCGTACTCGTGGCAAATGACACCGATGGGCGATAGTAAGCCGAACTGCTCCTCCGGGTTCATGGTATAGGCTGAAAACTTGACGTTATCATATTCGACTTCATTGAAGTTCCCCTTGTGCGACCAGATGCCGTACATTCCCGTTTCCGCACCCGGCCCGGCGTGTATAATGATCAGTCCGTCGCACAGGCCGTCATTGTTCTGGTCGTACACCGAGAAGTCCACTCCATCCATATAGGCGGCGACAAGGGCGTCCTTGGCCAGCACCCTGCCGTTGGTAAGCCCGTCGTCAGAACCGACATAATAGCTATAGTTTTTTGACATCCGGTACCAGCCGATCACATCGCCGGTCACATGAAAGGTGCCGTACGAGGTCTCGAAGTAGTAGTCGGTCATGGACCCGGTTGGGTTCTGCTGCTCTTCGGGGTCGGTTTCCCGATCCGAGAACAGGATGGA
>JAGLXI010000178.1 GCA_023132995.1 Candidatus Zixiibacteriota bacterium
CCATCTGTTCACTGGAATAGCCGGAAACCGAGGCGTTGACCAACTCAACCGTGGTTTGCGGGCCAAGTTCAGCTTCAAGCTGCTGGCGGAGCAGCTCACCAAAAGCGAACCGATATGACTCTAGTCCTAACCCGACCGGTGATGAGTCGCCCAAAAGCAGGATACGAATAGTTCCGGGCGCCTTCCGCACGGGCAGCTCGTCGCCGATGAGGTGGCTGGAGTTGGTTCTGATAAACCTGTTGCTGATATTCGCCCTGAAGCGCCAGAGCAGATCGGGGTCCGGTTCATGCCACCCGAAAGACAGGGCGAAAAACCGCGCTTGCCACCCCGGTGACAGCTCTGCCGCTCGGGCCTTTTGTGAGATGCTCCACTCCACAAGCCGGGCCGCCGACTCGGCCAGAAACAAAAAAGCTAAAAAGACCAGAGTTGAATAGAGGAGTTTCCTTTTCATGCCGTATCCGGGACTCCCGCGTCCATACGTCGGAATCTATCGACCGGGACTGTCGGTGTCAAGACCCGGCCGCACAGGCGATCCAGTCGGCCATCGGGCTTTTTCACGGTCGACTCTATCCCGACCCCGGGCGTAGTCGACAAGTAATCGCTTGTCTCGTCCTGAGTTTCCATTATCATAATGGAGTAATCTTGCGCACGGTGTACGTCCACGTGCCCGGTCCCTACCCGGAGGACAAGGACGTCGCCGCGGGAACGGCGACAAATGAATAGAACAGTGAATCGGCCGTCAGTCTTAAAGATATGATCTGGAAAACCGAAAAAGTCAATATGCCTTTTGAAGTGAAAGACTGTACGCTGATTACGCGTATGGGGGGAGTGCCGACAGCCGTCAATCTCCGGGATTTGCGGGAGGGCGTGGCCGTTTGCCCGGTCGAGTGCCTTTTCCATCACTTCTGCGAAACCGCCATCCGGCCGAGTTTCGACGATCCGGAATTCCGCAACGATTTCGCCGTCTGGTCGGCCCGGTACCTTCGCGACCGGGTCCTGGGCGAGCGTCTGGGAGTAATCAATCCATATTCGTGCGAGAGTTTGGGTCATTTGCGTGACTCCGTGCTGGATGTGCTGGATGAACGGCTCATGGAAGTGGGGTATTCTCACTACGCCCCTGCCGGTGAGGACTTCCGGTTCATGCGCGCCGTGACGGTCGTTTTCAACAGGGGGGTGGAGCTGGCAACGCCGGCCGATTGGATAGCCCACCTGCCGGAGTTGAGTTTCAGTTCGGTATACTACCATTTTATCGAGGCGCGCAGGCGAACACCTGACAGGCTTGACGATTTCTCCACCTGGCTGCTTGGGTTCGGTTCGGGAACGGAGGAACTGCTCCAGGCGCTGCAGAGTATAGATTTTTATTACCTGACGCTTCCGGAACTCAAGCAGGCGCTCATAGACGTTGTCAAGCGGGTCGCCGTGGAAGTCGGTGGAGTTTAACATGAAGCTGGACTCGTACGAAAAGGTTGTCGGCGGTGTTGCCGTTTCGCAGTTGAGACAGTTGGCTACCGAGCTTGCCGGGGCGCGTGTCGTGCACGTGAACTCCACCCGCGATGGTGGGGGAGTAGCTGAGATTCTCAGGTGGCTGGTGCCGCTGATGAACGACCTGGGGCTCCATGCTTCCTGGGAGGTAATCGAAGGGCACTCCGATTTCTTCAATGTCACCAAGGCGTTCCATAACGGGCTGCAGGGCAATCCGGTTGTCCTCACTCAGAAAATGCTGGACGTTTACCAGGAGACGGTGGTGGCCAACGCCGATCGCCTTCGACCGGTGCTTGAAGAGGCGGATTTCGTCATAATCCACGACCCCCAGCCGGCCTTCTTGATCGGACTCTGCCCGGAACGAAAAGGACGTTGGGTTTGGCGCTGTCACATTGACGTCAGCCGTCCGTATCGAAAAGTCTGGAGGTACCTCAAGAGCTCCATTTCACAATACGACGCCTCGATTTTTTCAATGCCCGATTTCGCCCAGAGAGTCGACCACCCTCAGTTCATTATTGCTCCCTCTATCGATCCCCTCAGTGAGAAAAACCGGGAATTGCCGCCACCTGAGATCGAGGCTATGGCCAAGCAGTTCGGCCTGTCGCAGGATCTGCCTGTCATAACGCAGGTGTCGCGGTTCGACCGCTTCAAAGACCCCATCGGCGTCATTCAAAGTTTTAACATGTTGAACCGTTCAGTTGAGGCGCAACTCGTGCTGGCAGGGGGAGGAGCAAGCGATGACCCTGAGGGAGCTATGGTGCTTGAAGAAGTACAGGCGGCGGCGCAGGGTAATGACCACATTTTCGTGCTGATGTTACCGAGCGACGCTCATCGAATCATCAACGCCCTGCAGCGCTCCTCCACTATCGTAATCCAGAAGTCGCTCCAGGAAGGGTTTGGTCTGACGGTGACGGAGGCGATGTGGAAGAGCAAGCCGGTAATCGGCGGAAACGTGGGCGGTATACGGCTCCAGGTACACAACTATCACACCGGATTCCTGGTCGACAGCCCCGAGGGAGCCGCTCTGCGCCTGCGCGAGTTGCTGCAGCATCCGGAAGCATGCATGAGGATGGGGTCGACGGCGAGGGAGTTCGTCCGGCTCAACTTCCTCCTGACCCGGCACCTGCGCGAGTACCTGACGTTGATGCTGGCCCTGCGCTGCGGTGTCGAGAGCCATCTGCTGGCAGTCTGATTGCGCCCCATGAAGCTTCTCAATAAGGACCTTGACCTGGAAGCCTTTTTTCAGCGTGTGCATACAGCTTCCGAGCGTATTCTCATGCTGGATTACGACGGCACGCTGGCGCCCTTTCGCCCCGAGCGGGACCAGGCGGTTCCCTATCCGGGGGTGCGGGAACGACTGACAAGAATACTCTCGGCCGGATCGACCCGGCTGGTCATAGTCAGCGGCCGCGCTGTCTCCGATCTGACGCCGCTGCTGAGATTGGATGCCCTTCCCGAGATATGGGGCTCGCATGGCGCCGAGCAGTTGATGCCCGACGGCCGTTATCATTCGGCGAGTTCGGAGAAACGCCCCGCCGAGGGGCTGGACGCCGCTTACTGGTGGGCCAGGGAGCAGGGTCTCCTTGAGACAACCGAAAGAAAACCGGTGGGAATCGCCTTTCACTGGCGAGGGAAAGCCGCCGACGAGATTGACAGCATCCGCACGGCCATCAGCGACAGGTGGCGGGATTCAGCTGCCGATTTCGGTCTCGTACTGAGAGAGTTCGACGGCGGCCTGGAGTTGAGAGTCGAGGGCATCACCAAGGGTGAGGCCGTGCGCCGCATCGCCGGTGGCTCCATCTCCAACAGCGCCGTTGCCTATCTGGGTGACGACGAGACGGACGAGGACGCATTCCGAGCGCTGCCGGAACATGGGTTGGCGGTGCTGGTGCGATCGGAACTCAGAGAGAGTGCGGCGGACGTCTGGTTGCAGCCACCTGCGGAGATGCTGGCATTCCTTGACAGATGGGCGGTCAGCGGCCGGGGCTGAGACGGTCTCGGGGTCGGTCTCGCTGTGCAGGGCGCGTTGCCTCATTGAAGAATGTTACCGAAGGTATAGTGGCGGTCAGATACGTTTCCTCACA
>JAGLXI010000179.1 GCA_023132995.1 Candidatus Zixiibacteriota bacterium
ACATTAATTGTGAGTCAATTCGCATCGGCGCCCGGAGTCAGGGCGGCCTTGCAAAAGACGCGGCCAAGTGCTACATTTGGCTCCAGACAAGTTACTCGGAAAGGATGACCCTATGAAAGACAAACGCAATGAAATCCTCGCCCGCCTTCTCCTTGAGTACTCCTGCCATGTCAAACCGGGAGAGGTTCTCTACCTTGAAATAAAGGGCAAAGAGACCCTTGAGTTGGGCAAGCAGGTGATACGTATCGCCACCGAGATGGGTGTCACACCGTTCTGGTACTACAACGATGAGTCCTTGATCCGTCAGTGGATTCGCTCGGCTAAAGACGATCAATTCAGAAAGCAGGCTGAGTTGCACCTTGAGCTTATGACCCGTGCGGACGCCTATATCGGCCTGCGGGGTTCCGACAACCCGTTCGACCTGGCCGATATCGACACCGAGCAGATCGAAAAACAGAACAAGCTGTTCTACAAACCGGTCCACCTGGAGGAGCGCGTCAAGCGCACTAAGTGGGTGGTCCTCCGCTACCCCAATAACGCCATGGCTCAATTGGCGCAGACCTCACAGGAGGCGTTTGAGGATTTCTACTATGAGGTCTGTTGCGCCGACTACGCCAAGATGTCGCAGGCGCAGGATAAGTTGGTAGCGCTGATGAAAGCCACCGACAAGGTTCACATCAAGGGGCCAGGGACTGACCTGAGCCTTTCGATCAAAGATATCGCCATCGTGAAATGTGACGGCACACGCAACATCCCCGACGGCGAAGTCTACACCGCGCCGGTGCGTGACTCGGTGAACGGTACGATTACGTACAACACTCCCTCGCTGTACCAGGGAACCGTCTACAGCGGAATCTCCTTTACGTTCGAGAACGGCAAGATCGTCAAAGCCACTTGCGACGGCGACCAGGCCAGGCTCAATAAGATTCTTGACACCGACGAGGGCGCGCGCTACGTGGGTGAGTTTGCGCTCGGGGTGAACCCGTTCATCCTGCACCCGATGAAAGATACGTTGTTTGACGAGAAGATCGCCGGCTCATTCCATCTTACTCCCGGCCAGTGCTATGACGAAGCGCCGAACGGCAACCAGTCCAATATACACTGGGATTTAGTGCTGATCCAACGACCTGACTACGGCGGCGGCGAGATCTACTTCGATGACAAGCTCATCCGCAAAGACGGCGCGTTCACCGATCCCGATCTCGAAAAGGGGTTTTCGAAAGAGAACCTGCGGTCGTCGGCGTTGGATTAGAAGGAGCCCGGCGTGTCTATGGCCGACCGGGGACAACTCCGCGCGGGAGAGAACCGCACCGTCCGACGTCTGATCTTCATTGCAGGCCTCGGGGCATTCGCCGTCTTTACCTGTGTCTTCTGGGATTACTCGATAGACGACGCCTTTGTAACGTTCAGGTACGCCGAGAACCTGGCCGACGGTCACGGTCTGGTGTTCAATCCCGGAGCCGAGGCGGTTGAAGGTTATTCCAACTTCCTGTGGCTATTGCTCCTGTCGCTTCTGTATACGTTTGGTCTCCCCACGTACGCAACGGCCAAGATCATCGGGTTGGTTTCGTTTCTCCTGACGGCCGCAATCTGGTATCGCCATTTTGAGAGAGACGACAACGGTCTGTCCTGGCTGACCGCCCCGCTGTTTCTGCTCTGTCCCATCACCGCCTTCTGGGGGCTCAGCGGTCTGGAACTTGGCCTGCACGCCTTGCTGGTCACCGCCACAGTTGTAACGCGCGTTCGTCGGTCTCCCTGGTTCTATGTTCTGCTGCCGTTGATTGTCCTCAGCCGCCCCGAGGGATTCCTTGTGGGTTGTGTGTTGATCGTAACCGCCGCCGCCCTCGACCGCGCCAATGGCCTGTCGGCCGGGAGGCAACTTGCTCTCGGCGCGACAGTCCTCATTGCAGCCATGGTCGCCCTCACGTTGCTGAGATTGGCTGTCTTCGGCCGCCCTCTGCCGAACACGTTCTACGTCAAGACACACGAAACCACATTGGCCGGTTTTCTTGAACTGGGCAGGATGCTTGCCGTGTTCCTGCCCCTCTCTGCCACCATGGTGTGGGGAGCGGTCCGGATATTCCATGCCCGCCTACGGAACCGTGAAATGACACTTTTCATCGCGCTGTTTGTCCTTCAGGCTGTCGTCAGCAGTCTGGTCAGTCCGGTTATGAATTTTCAGTTTCGATACCTGGTACCCTTCCTCCCGTTCATGATAGCCGTCTCCCTGCACGGCGTTTCGGGTCTCAAGCGACCGAGCGCCCGCCGACTTGCAGCTGGCGCATTGGCCCTCTCACTGATGGCGCCCCTGACGTCAGTCACGAGCGTGGTGCAGTTCGAAAGGAATATCTACGCCGCCCAGAAGACCTTTATCGAATGGTCGCAGACGCTGCCTGACAGCACCACTGTCTCTCTAACCGACATCGGCCGCATCCCTTACTACACGAAGTTCCATTACTATGACATCTGGGGACTGGTAAACAAGGAAACCGGGCGTGAAGGCTTCAGCGCCATGCGCGAGTTTCTCCGGCTGCCCGACTATTTCGTGCTGGTGGGCTACGTTGATTCAGGCCGGATGGAATTGCGCTTCGGGCGGGAGAGACTGATCGCCTACAGGAACATCTTCGACCTGACCTACGAACCGATCAGGCTGTGCCTGCCGAGGGGAGCCGATCCCGAAGAACGGGGATACTACTACTTCGTCTGTCGGCGAAAACCGGAGGCCGGTGAAATTATCTCCCGCCCCCGATCCGACCAGTGAGCGTTCTCACCGACCGCGGCCTGTGTCTGTACTGTCGAGAGGTTCGTGAACGACGGCCTCTGCTCGGCCGATCTCGAACCGCTTGAGCAGCCATAGATCGTGCTCATGCGTGTAGGTGAGAGTAATCGGGCGGTCCCTCCTGCCGGAAGTGTCAACCACGTAGCAGTCGATGCGCGCCCTGTCATTGGTGTAACTAATCTCCCCCAGCGCCAACTGGACAAATGCAAAGGAGCCTTCCTCGCCGTACACAAGCCGAAGCAACGAATCGGAATCCTGCTTATGCGACAGTATCTTGACCGACAGCAGGGAGTCAATAGCTGCGCGATCCCTGACCCTGATCGCCTCCTGAAGCTGAACCAACCGCTGCTTGAGAATGGGAATGTGATCCCGACTCGGCGTTTGCTGGTCACAGCCCGACGATAGCAGTATCGCCAGGATTGCCCCCGTGAAAACCGGCAGGGTCCGCATCATTTACCCGGAGTTGGCCGCAGACCCTGGATCTGGAACTGACCGTTCCCGCGCCGTTCAATCAAGCCGGCGGCCGTCAGCTTGACAACGGTACGACTGGCGACCACATTCCAGAACCAGTAACGGGCTCCGAATGTCACCTTCAGATGGCCGTGCCTGATAGCAATATCCTTAAGATCAAAATAGGTGCGCGACAGGAGAGAATCCGCGCCATTGCTCAAAGCCGTCAGCGCCGGTCTTACCACATTGGTGTCGATCATGAACGATTCCTGCCCGACACTCTTTGCCATATTCCAAATGGGTCTCCGTCCCCGGCGCCGTTTGAGGATGAAGTCCTCCTCGCATTCTATTTCAGGCAGGCTGTCGCCGTACAGAATTTTGTACTGGCTGCCCGTATAGAACAGGGCGTAGAAGTTGGTTCCGTTGAAATAATCACCACCCCGGACGGCATACATGTAATCGGGAATGCGCGCATTGCACGGATCAGTACCGTTATAGATCAGCAGCGGAGCCGAGCGGGTGATGAACCTCTGCCCCATGTCGAACCAGAGCGACAACGCTGCTATGGTCGGAAACGTCCGGTACAGCACCGCGCCGCCATCGAGAAACTTGTTCTTGTCACCGGACATCTTCCCCGCAGCCACCAGGCTGTCAACGACATTCCAGTAGGCGGGCAGGTTGTTGCTGATAATACGTACCAGGCTGTCCGCTGTCCGCTCGGCGAGTTGCTTGGCTTCCTCTGCCTCCGGAACCTCGATAACAGGAAACAAAAGCTCAGGGAAACCCTTCGACTCCGTCGCGTAACCATAGTCAACCAGTCGGTCGAATATGGTCCGTACGAACGGTACATCTGTTTTCACCAAAGCGGCGATGTCCTCAAGGGACTTGCCCTCGCTTAGCATCAGAAGAAACGCGCGCGAGAACTCATTGTCGAAGTAGGGATGTTCCGCGACCCTGGGCGGTAGGTTGATTTTTTCCTGTACATACCCGAGTACGGCTTCCGGGGCGTGAAAGACGACGCTGAAGTGCTGCTCGAATCGCTTCTGATCAGGCAGAACGACATCAAGGGTGTCGACAACGTCGTATACGGACAGATTGATTTCAGCCTGACCGTAGTTGCCCGGTATGTTTATGACAGGACTGACGGTCTGCGTGGCCGAAGGGAGCAAGATGAAGTGCGACCCGGCCCGCCGGTTGGGGCTGAGGTACGAACCGGTAAACTGCACCTCGGTTTCAACTGTGAGGAACTTCGCTTCTTCCGTCTCGTTCGTTATCTCGAAGACCGCTTTCTGCTCACCCCACTGCAGGGACAGATCGATATCACCGACCGATACCTCCCGTTCCTGCGGCGTCGCACACGCAGCCAGAGCCGTCATCCCCCCCAGCAGCAGCACCCTGATGACTTTGCCCACCTATTCCTACCTCCTTCTTGCGCTACTCCCGGCCAATTGGCCGCAGGCGGCATCAATATCAGCGCCCCGGCTCCGGCGAACAGTTACCGCTGGAACGCGTGGATACAGTTGCTTTGCAAACCAGTCAATCTTTTCTTGAGACGGAGCTTTCCACTCCGCTCCGCTAACCGGATTATATGCCAGTAGGTTGATTTTGCAAGGAATTCCTTTGACGAACCTGCTGAAGGCCATGACGTCGTCCATCGTGTCGTTGAACCCCTCGAAAAGGGCGTACTCGAACGTGACTCTTGTCCTGGTAACCTGCGTGTAGTGCTTCACGGCATCGGCCAGGTTTTCCAGCCGATAGGTAGCGGCGACGGGCATGATCTTTTCGCGTTTCTCCTGAATGGCCGCATTCAACGATACCGCCAGCCAGGCCTTGCACCGAGTGTCGGCCAGCTTTCTGATGCCGGGGATAATCCCACAGGTGGAGATGGTGGTCTTCCTGGCCGAGTGCGACAGACCTGCGCCGTCTGAGATTATCCCGATAGCGTCGACAACATTGTCCAGATTGAGCAGGGGCTCACCCATACCCATGAAAACGACGTTGGTGAAAGCACCGTCACCGTGTTCGTCTCTCAGGTGCAGCAGTTGTCCCACTATCTCCCCCACGCCGAGGTTCCGGCGCAGACCCATAGCCCCCGTGGCGCAAAACCGGCATCCCAGAGCGCAACCTGCTTGTGAGGACACACACGCGGTGCGCCGCCCGGATTCCTCGTCGGGAATGAGCACCGTCTCGATGGGATGGCCGTCATTGAGGCGAAAGAGGAACTTGCGCGTTCCGTCCTTCGAAACCGCCGTCTGGTCTGCATCCAGCCCGCGGAACGCGTAGCCGTCACTCAGCCGTTGACGAAGGCTGCGGGACAGGTCTGTCATCATCTCGAAATCGTACTGGCGAATCTTGTACAACCACTTGAACAGTTGCCGTCCCCGGAAGGGTTTCTCGCCCAAAGTGACGGCCAGGTCTTCCATCTGCGCGACGGTGTACCCTAATAGGTTGCGCTTCTCCATGGTCAGTCAATGTATGCGCTCGCTGGCCTTGTGGAAACCACTTTGTGACAAAAAGCTGCATTGCTGGCGGCGGCGTTGCTGCCATAATCGCCTTGACAGAATTGGGGGGACTGTCTATTATATGGTCGAATTCGGGGTGTGGCGCAGTCTGGCAGCGCACTTGCTTTGGGAGCAAGATGTCGGAGGTTCAAATCCTCTCACCCCGATTTTGAGCAAATGCATTTGGCCGAAGTCGCGACGACGTCGGCAGACGTTAACGAGAACATCGTTATGGAAGGATCAAGCGAAGGAACTGAAAATGAATACCAACAATAACTCTTCGAGGCAGATTGTTAGTTTGGGAGAAGACGGCATGCTGGGCATTCCGCAATATCTCATACCTGTGTTCCTGCACAAGTACGATCTCAATAAGTCATTGCCAAAAAAGGTGCATGAACTTCTCGTAGGTTACATACTGGTTCAGTTTTTGGGAGAGAAGCAGAGAGAATCTGCCATGATAGGGTTTCCAGCCGCTGAGGGCTGGCGTAAACGCTGCCCAGACGACCCCCTGACGCTTGATCGGTTGCTTGAAAATCACAAGAAACTCATAAAAGATACTGACGTCGATATTCGAGTAAGCAGCAGCGGATTGACGACCAAATATCAGATAACCAGATTCGTATACCCAACTGGCCGAACTGCACACCGTAAACTTGCAGAACTCATCGCTAAGAAATGCCGTCACCAACAACCTGATCCGTCACTGAACCTTTTGGTTAGTGTCGAGAAAACACCCAACATATCCGAAAACGAGTTACGAAATCTGGTGACAAAAACAAACATCCCTTTTGGAGGAATACTTCTCATCATGAAAGCGTCGTCGGAAAAGGGTCACTTCTCTTTCTGCCAGCTTTACCCGAAGCTGATCCCTGGCAAGGAGGTATGGGTGCCGCTCCCAGTTTAGCGGTCTAATACCGGACGTTTGGGTTGTGGCACAATTCGGATGCTCAAATACCCCTCCGCCCGATCTTTCTGCAACTCAACGGACTATCGCGCCCGCGAGCTTCCGGAATAGGCGCGCATACTCACCAAAGCAGGTTTGACCGGTGGTACTTGCGCCAAATCCCTGTACGTTAATGGTGAGCAAAAGCCGGCCAGCAGTGAAGCCGCTGGTGAATTTACGTGCGCCGGGTTTTCCCAATAGTGCGAGAGCAGCGACCTTGAATTGCCTTCGGCACCTGTCCGACGAGTGAGCAGTTCTATTGCGAATGTGCTTAGCTTGTTCTAAGAGGCTCCGATTGGCTGCCAGACATTGCTTATATGGACGACCGCCAGCAAAAAACACTTCAGCTCGCTCAATCACAACTTGCGGCGATGTCCAGGACATTGTGTTCTTTTCCGGATTGAAATCAGGTTTCCCACTTAGTACCTTGTATGCGTGCTTCATGTCTTCTGATTTACCAAGTTTGAGAATCGGCCCACCCGGACCAGAATCAGATGCCCCTGCGAGATATCTGATGAAAGTGTCTTCGAGGAACTCCTCCCAAGCAGCAAACATACCCATAAACGCCAATTCAGCAATACGAGCAACTCGCTTGCTGTGAAGTACTCCCTGGCGGGTTGAGGTTCTGACCCTTTCGAGCTTCCGCACATCAGACACCAGACCTTCTGCTGACAAAATCGATTTCTCGAAACCAACCCTTATCTGCTGTACCCGTGATAGTCGACCCGCTGCCATCATAGTCCTCCTGTTACCTGTCTATGCTGGAACTGTGCCCAGTAATTTACTCCGGGTGAGTACAGATGTCAACCTCCACCGAATCCTGGCAGCGCACTTGCTTTGGGAGCAAGATGTCGGAGGTTCAAATCCTCTCACCCCGATCAGATAAATCTGGACTAGCTTCAGACCAGGCCAACGGGAACCAACCAGATAAATCACGATCAGCTTTGATACCAGTGGCTGGCTGTGATTCTCCTCAGCGAAGCCCCACCATTCCGGAGATTTCCTTGATTACCGTCATGGCCACCGGAAAATCATAGTTAGACAGGACTATTATGTCATAGCCGCCAGGCATTAAAAGATTGACGCACGTACTGACTCCTGGTGCACCACCCGCCACGCGAAACGGCTGATTAGAGGACTCGCCGGCCTCTTCCGGAGAGCCCCTGAATTGGTTGAGCAGGAAGTGCGTGTACCGTGGACTCAGGAGTTTGTGCTGCCGTAGGGCGACACCGAATTTGAACATGTCTTCTGCTCGAATTGACTCACAATTAATGTTA
>JAGLXI010000018.1 GCA_023132995.1 Candidatus Zixiibacteriota bacterium
TACCTGGTCGACTACATGTTCCAGGGTGGCCCGGAGCCAATCTGCGATCTCTGATTGCCGGCACCGGGTTCTTCTAACGTTCGATGGACTACATCGGTCACCACGACCCCCGTCTGTGGTGACCTTTCTATTTGTCGCGAGCGTTTTATCGAGCGCCGGGTTCAACCCCGCGGCCACATGAGACAGTTCGCCATGCACTGTGTACGTGTAATATCCCCCGGTGACAGCCGAGTAGGAATCGGTTCCGGAACGTTGATTTTCTAATGTGGGTTGCGTATCTTATCGGGTATTCATGTTGAACGAGCATTTGAAAACGGTCATATTGGCACTTGTTTGCCTTCTGGCGCTCAATACCGCTGCCGGGGCTGTCGACGAGATTGAAATCGACTGCGACCGCGATGCCCGGTTGCTCCAGTACACCTTCGTTGAACAATACTCCCATGACTGGGGCGCCGGGAAAGTTCCTGTCTCCGACGCCATGCAGGTCTATCGAGTGCAGGACGCCGCGTCGGACACGGCTCTTCTCGTTCACGCCTTTAACGGTGACGTCAACCGCGACGAACCGGCCGTGTTCAGTTTCAACGATGTCACGCACTCCCAGGTTCTGGATTGGGATCCGCTGTATGTGACCATCTCAGGCTTTCGCCTCTATTATGACAGTAAGACGGGAGACCCGGCCATTGCCGGCGGATGCTACCGCAATGATTCCGCCTTCGTGGTGAGGATTGTGCCGCGAACTGATCGCTACAATCTCATTTTCCTGGCGTCCGGAGAGGACCTCACCGGCAACGGGGCCTGGGAAGGACGGGTCTCACCGGTTTTGGTCGATGACTACGACTACGACGGTGTTCAGGAGGTGTTCTTCTACCTGGATCCGGGACGTGACTTGAGACCCCGCATTCTATACTGCGTCGAGCCGGAAAACCTGCGCCTCGAATGGTCCCTGCCGGTGGCGGCTCCGGTCAGTGTCGGTAATATCCTCAGTTGCCGTGACTCACTTCACCCGGCCGTGATGTTCGCGACCTACAACTACAAGAACGGCGTCGAGGACGATAGCTTCAGCGACCGTTTCTGCTACCTGGCCAAAGTCGACAGCCAGGGTAGATTGCTTTTCCGTCGTATACTGTCCGAGGAACACGGCAGCAAGGGGATCTGGCACAGCGAGCGGGATGAGTGTTTCTATGTGTTTCACGCCCTGCCCATGATCGAACCCGACCAGGCCGACGACTTGCCGCCCCACCGGTACCAATTGTCAAAAATCGACCGGGACGGCCGACTTCTGAAGACTGTCGATGTCGGCGAGCGTATCAGAAGTGGTTGGCGGGATGATTACGACGGTGACGGCACGGTGGACTTCTACACTCTCTCGTCGCACGGTATCATCCGCGTCTACGACGACAACCTGACTCTCCTGGCTCGATCGCACGAGACCAATCTCAAGCGTTTTCTGGACACGGTGCGCGTCGAGGGTCAGGTGCGACCGGCTTACCTCTTCTTAGTTGGCGACGGGACGGGTCTGTATTCGCCCACGTTCAAGCGTCTGGCACACCTTGATGTCGGTATCAGTTGCTACCACCCGACCGTACTCGATGACGGGGGTCACGTCGTCTCGTTCATCGCCACGCGCGACAATATGGGTGTGGCCGTCGGTGTGAAACGTAAGGAGTTCGGTGATTTCGCCAGGATACTATTCTGGGAATACCAGGACTACGTTCTATTGGTGTTGTCGGCCCTTCTTCTGGCGCTGGTTATAGTCAACACCTATCGGCAGAAGACCGCTCGCCGTTTGGCAAAGAGCCAGGAACAACTCCACTCCATCTTAGAGAGCACTCAGGATATCTTCTTCAAGATTGACTCACATGGTCGCGTCCAGTGGGTGTCTTCGGGCGGCGCCCGAGTCCTGGGCTATGGTTCTCCGGATGATCTGGTGGGCATGGAGGCACGAAGCTTCTACGCAGACCCTGACCGGCGCGACCAGTACAGCCGGCTCCTGAAGCAATCCGGGAAGGTGACAGCCTTCGAAGCCGAACTCATCGTCCGCAACGGCCGCCGCGTGATCGTGAGTATCAGCTCCACCCTCTTAAGAGACAGAGACGGCGCCGTTATCGGGTCGGAGGGCGTAGCGCGTGACATCACCCAGAGGGAACGGACGGATGAGGCCCTGAGGGTAAGCGAACAGAGATATCGCACCCTTGTGGAGGGTGCCCATGAGGCGATCTTCACTGTAGACCGAGAAGGCGTTTTCTTGTATCTCAATAATGTCAGTGCCGGTGTTTTCGGCAGGGAGCCCCAGGAACTCGTCGGAAGCGCGATACAGGACTGCATGCCCCATGATCAAGCGTCCCCGTTCACAGAGCGCATCACCGGAGTATTCGAGACCGGAAGCGGTGTCATTTTTGAGTCGGACATCGAGTCGCAAGGCAAAAAGACCAGATACCTGACCAGCATGGAGCCGATCAGAGACAAGGCGAACGCCGTTGCCTCGGTTCTCGTGATTTCGCGTGACATCACTGCCCTGATTCAAACACAGCAGGAACTTCAGAGCGAGCGCGATTTCATACACTCGCTCTTAGACACGGCCAACAGCCTGATTGTCTGCCTTGACGGCCGGGCCAGGATAACGGTCTTCAACCGGGAGATCGAGAAGGTCACCGGGTACTCGCGAGAGGAAGTCATCGGCAAGAGCTGGCCGGAGATATTCCTGCCCACCGATCACCATCACCATCATCTGAAGAGTTTCGCTGACTGGGTGAGGCAGACCCCCCGCAATATGTATGAAGGCCCGCTCAGGACAAGGTCCGGCGAAATCAGGACCATTCTGTGGTCCAATTCGGCTCTCTTTTCAGCCGACTCGGAGGAACTCACCGCCATTGCCGTGGGTCAGGATATCACGGAGCGCAGATTGGCTCACCAGGCTCTCAGGGAAAGCAATCAGCGCTACGTTACGCTGGCCGAATCGTCTACGGACGGCATCCTGGCCGCCGGCGCGAAAACCCGTAAGTACATTTACGCCAATCCTGCGATGTGCCGTATGTTGGGATACTCCCGGACAGAGTTGCTGCAGATGCGCGTGGGTGATCTTATCCCCAAGTCACAGGTTCAGCATGCCCTTTCCGAATTCCGGCGCGTAACCAACGATACCCGTCGCCTCGTATCGCAACTGCCCATGGTGCGCAAGGATGGCAGAGTAATCTATGTTGATATCAGCAGTTCGCGACAGAAGTTCGACGGTCAGGATGCAGTCATTGGGTTTTACCGCGACGTGACCGAACGTATACACGCTGAGGAGGCCATCCGCGCCAGCGAAGAGAAATACCGCCTGTTAGTGCAGAATGTCGGGGCCGTCATTGCCCTGGTCAGTTGGGAAGGCAAGTTCCTTTTCGTCAATGAGAATGCCGCCAGAGCCCTTAACCGCAAATCGGACGAGATTGCCGGCAAATCGCAATGGGACCTCTTTCCGAAGGACGTAGCCGACAGGCAAATGCGACACATTCGCCGTGTTATCGAATCCAAAACGGAACTCACCACGGAGTCCAGAGGCTTTGTCGGCGGCCAGTGGCGGTGGTTCCATACGAACCTTCAACCGTACCGAGATGCCCAGGGTACAACGACGGCCGCCCTTGTCATTGCCCATGATGTGACTATGCGCAGAGAAGCGGAGGACGCGCTTCGCAAGAGCGAGAAAAGGTTCCGCGAACTGGCCGAACTTCTGCCCCTGACTCTGTTCGAAATGGACAGCGACGGCAGTTTCACCTTCGCCAACCAACATGGTTTCGAGACCACCGGCTACACGGGGGCAGACTTGGACAAGGGCTTGAACGCCCTCGATTTGTTTGTTCCCGAGGACCGCGACAGGGTCCGGGAGGACATAGACGGGACGCTCAACGGGGAGGGGATCAGCGGCAGTGAGTACACTGTGCTCAGGAAGGACGGCAGCACCTTCCCGGTCATGATCTACACTGATCGGATCGTGGTCGACGGCAGCGCGGTGGGCCTCAGAGGGATCATTATTGACATCACCAAGCGCCGGGAGACCGAAAGAAAACTGGCCGCGGCCAACCGGGAACGATATGACCAGGTCAGGCGGATTGCCGGTGGTGTGGCGCACGAGATTTACAACGCCCTCTTTCCCGCTACCAGCAGCCTTTACAAGCTGAAAGAGCGGCTTCACTTTGAGGAGCCGGAGGAAATCCGTCGCAATCGAAAGCTGTTGGGTTTGACCGAGAGCGCCGTGGAACGGGCAATCGACATGACCGGACTGGTGGCCCAGTTCTCTAAACTTGAGTCGCAAAAGAAGACTGAGAAGGTCAACCTGCGGTCGGTCCTTCTGGAGGTACTGGAAAGCAATGAGTCGCGGATCGATGAATTGGGCGTCAGCGTAAACCTCGAGATAGCAGATCATTTCACTTTGCGGAGCTTCCGGCCCCATATTCATAGCCTGTTTAACAACCTGACGGTCAATGCTCTGGATGCCATGCGGGACACCCCGGTGCGGGTTCTGGACATCTCAGCTCGGAAG
The DNA here is from genome assembly GCA_023132995.1 of Candidatus Zixiibacteriota bacterium. Lineage (GTDB taxonomy): Bacteria > Zixibacteria > MSB-5A5 > GN15 > FEB-12 > JAJRTA01. Next base: position 4,520 of record JAGLXI010000018.1, read on the forward strand.
GATGGCCGACGGCTCAAAGTGGAGTTCGCCGACACCGGATGCGGTATC
>JAGLXI010000180.1 GCA_023132995.1 Candidatus Zixiibacteriota bacterium
CTGTGAACAGGATAGCAAATGCGGTTTTCATCGGCTGATCTCCAAGTTACAAGCTGTTGCGAATTCCTAAGCAGGCTCGGCGCGAAGTATCCAGGCGGGGAATCAATAATCCCGTCCTGTCGCATCTGCCGAACATACGACCGGCTCTGTACAGCAAGGCCCCGGCCATGTTCGATTGACGGCCGGGGCCAAAATCTCCACGGGAGCCGCTAAATACCTATCTTCAACCGAGCGGCATAGTTGTAATCGCCGTCGCCGCCGGGCGAATCAGTCCGTTCAATGCCATAGACGGCGGCATCCAGAGTGACGATGCCCAGGTTCAATCCGGCGCCAAGCGACGGATACCCCTGGCCGAAGCCGCCGCGGACATCCAGGATGGGCAGCAACTCTATCTGGGCTCCGAAGTTGAGTTTGTTGAATATGTTCTCGCCGTCGTGGAAGAAGAAGTCGTTATAGTCGGCGGCAATCACGATCCCCTTGGAGAGCCACAACGACGCCCCGACATTGACAATCATGGGCATATTCTCGCCGTCGATTTTCCCTAATACGTCTTCGATCTTGGCGCCGAGCTCCACCCTTTCAGGAATGAGTTCATAGAGCAGACCCAGATCGACACCCCAACCGGACTTGGAGTCCTCGATCAGAGAGTCATAGGCGGTGTCAAGTTCCACATCGGAGGCTTTTAGTTTCTCCCAGACCTCGTATCGTTTGATAATCTTCAGCGCTGCACCACCGTAGAGCGTGTTTGGAAGCGCCGTAACCGGCAGCTTGAACGCCAGCCCACCGGTGAAAACGTAGTCACCGATACCATGAAGTTGCGCCCGGGGTTCCAGGATGCCCATGTCGGCCTTGAAATCAAGGTCCGTAGCGGCATAGGCGCCGATGGCGAAATTGGGGAAGGTGAGCCCCACCTGAGGGTAGGCTCCGAAACCCATCCAGTTGTCGTCGAAAGCAGCCAGTTCGTCTTTGAGAAAGTTCCTTACCTCTTCGGTCGTATCTGCGTAGTTCTCAAAAGCCTCCTGGTTGTCGTCCCAGACCTTGAACATGTCCACTATGTCCTTACCCATCCGGACATTCACGGTGGCGATGTCCAGATGGAAACGGCTCTTGGCCAGGAGGGCCGGGTTGTACATGAGAGCGCTGAAGTTGTTCTGGGTGGTAATCCCTGCTCCGCCCATACCCAGGGCTCGCACGTCGATAAAGTTCACGTTGGGCGGCGCGGCCGCAACGGTACCGGCCAGGGCCAGCATGGTTGCAGCAGCCAATATCAAGACTGTTTTCCTGTACATCAGATAGTCTCCTCTGTCTGCTTCAGCCGCCGGGGTTGAGGTCATAGTACCCATTGCTGTCTTCGTCTATCCAGCCGTCGCCATCGTTATCGAGGCCGTCGATGATCTCCTCGTCTATATACCCGTCGCCGTCATTGTCGCCGCCGTCGTCGATCTTGTACATCCTGACGATCTCGATAATCTCGTCAAGGACGTCTTCTATCTCGTCCGGGTCTAGGGCGGGATCGTTCTCAGCGAAAATGGCCAGAATTATATCCATCGACTCCTGGATAATGTCCTCAATATTGTCAATCATCGTATTGAAGGCCACAGCCAGGTCTGGGTCAACCGGCTGGGGTGCGGCGGCCAGTTGGGTCCGGTCTCGCGCGGCCCCCGGCGGTCCCTGAGCGGCATAGTCCATCATGTTCATTATTGAGAAACCGCTCTGACTTTCGCCGAATTCGAAGATAAGATCAAAATCCAAATCAGTGATGAGTCCATCGAAATTCGTGTCCCGGAAAAACAGGATGCCCTTGATCGCAGCCACCAGGCCGAGGTCAAGGTCAATATCGCTGCTGTCATACCCGCCATTGGTCTGGCGAAAGTAGATCGGTCGCAAGTCATCATACACGATCTTCATGGCCTGGAACAGCCGGTTGGCCTTTTCTTTAGACCAGTTGTCGCCCGAGAACGGCAGACCGTCCCCGTCGGCGAAGTCACCCTCGGAAAGATCCAGCCCCAGCGTCAGGGCGTCGAATCCATAGACACGCATGGTGGCCTTGGCGTGATAGTAACGGGCGTCGGAGTTGGTCGGGTCTTCCTCCATAGCCTCGGCGAATTTCTGCTGGGCCAGTTCATACTCTGCGTCGTGCATGTGACTTCTGCCGGCGTCTATCAGCGACTCAGTGCTCTCCCCGGATGTCCAACTGAAGATATTGCACCCGGCGATTAGAACTGCGACCAGCAGGAGCGGAACGACCTGCAAAACCAGTTTTGGTCTCATAACTCCATCCCTTTCTCTACCGTATGTTTGAAAACCTTGTCGTATGCCAATACATGCCCTGGTATTTCTCGGTGCCACCGATCTGACAGCACTCCCTCTCCCAGTCTCGCCGGCAAGAAGCAACCGAGGCTGAAACCAAAGTATCAACCGAAATATCAGCAAGTCCCTGTCGTTTGTCAAGTTTAAGGGTAAGCCGATTGACCTTCAGGTTGACAAACCTGACGCGGTTAGTGAAATTGAAGGATGGTCGACAAGAACCACAATGTTACTCACACCGTGCTGGCGCTTAGCAGGTTTGCCGGCGTGGGGCCGCGTCTGTTCGAGGCGCTGCTGCACCGTTACGGAAGTCTGGAGCGTATAATCAAAGCCGATTCCGGATCGCTCATGGCCATTGAAGGTATGAGCGCTGAAGACGCCAACAGGATCACCGGAGCCACCGGGTTTCTTGCTGAGGCAGCCGAGTACCACGCCGCTCTCGCCGAACGCGATATCCAGGTCGAAACAAGGTTCGGCGACTCCTACCCGGAACGTTTTTTCGAACTGAATGATCCGCCGCCACTGATATATGTGCGAGGCCGGATGCCGGACTGCAAGCAAAAGATACTGGCTATAGCGGGAACTCAGGCGGCCACCAATGAAGGAATCGAGCTCACGGTTCACTTGGCGGGCGCCTGCGCGGCGGCGGGAGTCCAGGTTGTATCCATGCTGAAAAAAGGGATAAGCGTAGCCGCCCACTTGGGTGCAAGAGCCGCCAACGGGGCATCCTACGCGCTGATTGAATCCGGCTTTGATCATATCGACGCTACCGAGGAAATCCCGGTAGCGATCGATATCATTCAGTCAGCCGGCATCCTGAGCGAACACCCACCGGAGAAGAATCCCGAAAAGCATTCATTCCGGGCTGCCAACCGGCTTCTGGCGGGACTCGTCCAGGCGGTAGTGATCACCGAGGTCTACAAAGGCTCCAAACGCACCTGGGATCTGTTGTCCTGCTGTAGCCAGATCGGCAAGCTGACATTTGTGCTGATAGACCCGCGGCACGGCGCCCACGCCGATAAAGAGAGCCTGGACAGGGCAGTCTCCTGCGGGGCCATCCTGATGGTCGGACTGGACAAGATAGATGATATTTTCAAATCGCTGGTGTGAATTCCTCACGCGGGAGGCTGCCGCAAAACCTGGACCTGCCATTCTATCTGGCGGCATCGCTCCCCTTCCATCCAACAGCGGCCGTGAAGTGTGTGTGCTGAATGGATGATCAATACTACGAAATTGCCGGGCCGGCTCGGATCGAAATAAAAAGGAAAGGCTCCCGCTTCATCGCCGAGACGGGCGCAGTAAGTTCCGTTGAAGAAGCGCACGAGCAGCTCGAGACCGTTCGCAGCCGGGAGCACGCCGCCACTCATCATTGCTACGCCTACCGCGTGGGGATTGCCGATGAGGCTCGTTTCAAATACTCCGATGACGGCGAGCCCGGCGGCACCGCCGGCCGCCCGATCTATGATGTCATCTGTGGTTGCGAGGTCACGAACGCTCTCCTGGTGGTGACACGCTACTTCGGCGGTACCAAATTGGGTACCGGCGGCCTGGCCAGAGCGTACGGC
>JAGLXI010000181.1 GCA_023132995.1 Candidatus Zixiibacteriota bacterium
CGGCCACGCGGATCCTGCGTCGAGTAGCCACCTTCACGAACTCCACATTGGTGTAATTGGGGAAGGCCCGGTGGACCTCTATTTCAGATCCCAGTTGCTTCCAGTTGAAGTCGAAGTCTTTCACGAACAGAACCGTGTGAGGATTGCCTACCGACAGACACGTTACCGGGAAATCCAGACCTGCTAACTTCAGTGGTGCGTTGATCATGTGTTTTCTGCGGGTCCGGATAGGCACTCTCGCCGACTCGAACTCCGGCGAACCCAGGTCAGTCCTGATCAACATACCACCGTCAATCTTGTCGAGCGCCCGCGTGTGATGAGGCAGGCCATCCATCAGAAACGTGAAGTTTCGCCGCCGCCGATCCTTCCGAAATCGGTGCAGGGCTGCAATACGCAGGCCGTTGCCGGATTTCTCCGCCCAACTGCCGTCGGCATTGTAGATATCAATGACATCGCCCCGTGGGCCGCTTGCCAGATAGAGAATGCCGTCGGCGCCAACCCCGGCCCGTCGGTTGCATATCGCTATCGCCAACCGCGAGAGGTCCGCCCGACGCAGGCGTTTGCGATGACCCTCGATGACAATAAAGTCGTTGAAGAGGGCATGATACTTGGTAAATGCTATTCTCACGTATCCTTGATAGCATATACCCGCCCCTCGTTCAAATAAAAACAGCCCGTTGGATACGGGCTGCATTTCTGAATATCGATTCGAGAAACAGCACCGGGGAGGGCTGCCTTCTGTCAGTCGACCGGTTAGGAGCGACTATATGTTCTCACTGATCAGTTTCCCCAGTCTGGCGGTTCCCTTCTTGATGTTTTCGAGACTGGCGTTGGAGAAATTCATTCGCAGCGTGTTGACGCCCTGACCATCCGGGTGGAATGGCTGACCATAGACGTAGGCCACCTTCATCTCGACCGCCTTCGGCAACAGGTCCTTCGCGGACATGTGCTGTGGAAGCTCCACCCACAGGAACAGACCGCCCTCCGGTTCGGTCCACTTCACGCCGGCGGGGAAAGTCTCGCGCATCGTCTCAAGCATTGCGTCACGCTTGGTTCGGTAGTCGACCTTGATCTTCTCAATGTGCGGCTCCAGCTTTCCGGCCTTGACAAACTCGTAGATCATATACTGGCACAGAGTGTTCGTGTGCAGGTCGACACACTGCTTGATCTTCTCGATATGCCCGATGAAGTCCTTGGGGCCGTTCATCCAGCCGATACGCAGACCGGGAGCAATCACCTTGGAAAACGTATGTACGGCAATAACCGTGTCCCCACCCATCGACTTCAAAGTCGGCTGCGACTCCCCGGCGAACCTGATATCACCGTATGGATCATCGTCAACAATGGGAATGTCGTACCTGTTGGCCACGTCAATAAGCGCTTCACGACGCGCGCGGGACATGGTGATCCCGGTCGGGTTCTGGAAGTTGGAGACGGTGTAGATCAGTTTGGGGTTAAACTTGCGGATATTCTCCTCGACCATATCGACAATCATCCCCTCGTCATCCATTTCCACCGGCGCATAGCGCGCCTGGTAAAGGTTGAATGCCTGCAAGGCACCGACGTAGGTCGGGTTCTCGGTGATTATGTAGTCGCCTGGGGCGATAAAGGCGCAACTGATCAGTTCAATCGCCTGCTGGCCGCCGGATGTGATTATCAGGTTGTCCACCTCGGTGGCAGTCCCGCGCTCGGTGGTACGCTCTGCCATCAGCTCGCGCAGCGGAACGATGCCTCTGGTCAGCGAATACTGTACGCAGGCATCTTTGTATTTTCTGACCGAGTCTTCCATCGCCTGCTGCAGGTCGTCCAGGGGAAACAACTCCGGCGCCGGAAGACCGCCCGCAAAAGAGATCACACCAGGTTGCGACGATATCTTCAGTATCTCTCTGATTATGGAAGATTCCAGGTCAGCAACGTGCGGAGCGATGGGCCACTTCTCCGTATTAACACTGTGTTCGATTATTGCCATGACGACATCCTTTCTCTATTATCCAGCCACGGAAGACAATCACCGTCCGACATCCACAACAACAACCGGTATTCGGCAACGGTCGTCCAGACTGCCAACGCTGTTTCTACCGTTCCATTGCAATAATAGCATCATGGCCGCGGGAATCCAACCGAAATCAGGTCAGGTTGTGAAAAAGGTAACATGTGCCTTGTTGAGATATTGCCGGAAAAGCTATAGTCGAGGCCGCGCGTATAGATCGCCTGCGCCCCTATCACGCGATATTGTGTGGCATTAGCGGTGTCACTTGAAGCCCTACATGCGGTCACGCCAGAGACCGAGCCGACAACTCGGCTCGCATCTGCGCCATACAATAGTGAAGTCATCTCAATATCATACTCAACCGTGTCAGGGGGACAGGCTGTGTCACAACCTTCGTTCAGAGTGGCGGTATCGGAGGTTTTTGCTGTTAGTAATGTTTCTTTCTATTCAAGGCGTCTCGAGGCTGTCCTAAAAGATTCCGTGGGTAGCAGTTTCTCCCGGTCTGCTCCTGGCCGACTTAAGCAGACAGCCTCGAGACGCCCGGTAACGCGCTTATAGTGAATCCGGCGGCTAACGAGTAAGACCAAATACGACAGGGTGGCACTCTCAAACTTGTTTGGGGGTGTCTTCCCGGGCTGAATTCCCGTTCCAAACAAGTTTGAAACGGCCACCCGACGGCGCTGCGACGTGCGCCCGTATGACTAATAGCTCTTGCGGTTGAAAATCACGACCGTGACGAAGAACAACGCTACGGCAAAGATCAACGAACTGTAAAGAGGCATCCATGAATGCGCGGCCCCGTCGACCACCTGGTCGGTGAGGTCACAAATTTGACTGGTCTTCGGGAAAATGTAGTAGAGCGTGTCGACGGCATAGGTGGCGACCGGCGAATCAACAAACTTCTTGAACGCGTCGTGCAGGGTCAGAATCCGTTGCATCAGCCACATCAGGAAGGCGGCCATTATGGCCATCCCCGACGAACCGGTGGCTATCCCCGCAAAACAGGTTATGCTCAACCAGACTAAGAAGGCCAGCAGGTTTATGGCGATAATCTGTGCGATACCCCAGGCGAAAGCATCCAGCATTAGACCGGCCGCCACAAACTGAATCAATACGCAGACCACCATTACAACACCGTACACCAGCCATATGCTGAGGACCTTGCCGAGCAGCAGCGACGCCCGCGAGACCGGCTTGGAAAGGTAGAAATCTGCCCGTCCCCGGATGAGCATGCCCGGGATCAAACCCGCGGTTGCCATCGCCGCCATGAAGACCAGCAGATACATGAACATGTTGAGGCCCTTCAGCACCGGGTTGCCGAGAGCCTGGTTCATCTCTTCTAAGTCGATCCCCTCTCCCATCATCTGTATGTTCAGGGAAGCGGAGCCGACAATCGACAGCAGCCCTATGAGGGTCATGGCGCCGAAGATATAGAGCACTTTGCGATCGAACAGTTCGACAATAGTGTCCGCCAGTATCCCTCTCATGCCGATTTCTCCCCGTCCTCGGTGATCGTCTCCAGGAACGATTGTTCCAGCGACACCTTCATCGGCTTGACGGACCTGATGGCGACGTCCTTACGGCGAAGCTGATCAATAACGTGGTTGATGTGCTTTTCTTCCGTAAGCTCAACTATCAGTCCCTGTTTTGTATAAGCGACCACTTTGCCCATCTCCGGCGGCAGTTCGATGTGCTTGTTCCCTATGGAAGCTTCAACCTCGTACTGATTCCGTCGGCTTGTCAGCAGATCAACACTGCCGACTTTTAGAAGTCGGCCCTTCGACAGAATTGCCACGCGGTCGGCGACCGACTCCACCTCGGACAACAGATGGCTGTTAAGCACGATGGATTTCCCCTCGTCGCGGACCTTCTCGAGCACGCCGCGGATTTCGATCTTCCCCACCGGATCGACGCCGTCGGTAGGTTCATCAAGCAGAAGTATTTCCGGTTCGGCGATCAGTGCCTGGGCCAGGCCGATTCTCTGGGCCATACCCTTGGAGTACTTCCTGATCTTTATCCCTGCCCACCTGGTCATCCCGACCACCTCGAGCAACTCATCGGTGCGCGAGTCGATATCCGCCTGCCTCATATTATGCAGGCGGCCGGTGAACTCCAGCAGACCGAGTCCGGTCTGGTGGTCTGGAAAGCGATGGTTCTCTGGCAGGTATCCCACGTTCTGCCGCGATCGCGGGTTTGAGGGCGGCAGACCGGATATGGCGGCCATTCCGGAGGTCAGTTGCGTGACACCCAGCAGCACTTTGAACAAGGTTGTCTTGCCCGCGCCGTTGGGACCCAGGAGGCCGAAGATTTCCCCCTGCTTGATCGAGAGAGAAACGTTGTCGAGTGCGACAATGTTACCCTTGCGGAACCCTGTCTCGTAAACCTTGGTGAGGTCTTCTACGTCAATGATATTCATAGCTGCGGACGTTGCAATTTCGTCTTCCATTCCTCATGGGATACGAGAATCCACTCTGGAAGTTCAGTTTACGTACCAATCTGCCCTCAATTCTCCCTCGGCCAAACGCCTGACAAAGCTAATAGGTGAATCGACAGGGCGCCACAAAAAAGAGCCAGCGACCGGGATCGAACCGATGACCTGCTGATTACAAATCAGCTGCTCTACCAACTGAGCTA